>NZ_JBIRHU010000018.1:0-197610 GCF_044328675.1 Streptomyces sp. NPDC017890 | reverse complement strand
GTGCGCCCGTTGGCGGGGGCGAAGGGGGGGCGTTTTTAAACTCGGTCGCGCCCCGCGGTGACATGGCCCACCGCGGGGGGGGTTTGGGGGGGCCACCCCACCCCCCCCCTCGATCTGTGCCACGTCTGGGCCCGAGACCGTGGCGCCGCGCCCGTGGACGACGGGACGCCGGCGACCGCCGGACGCGACGCCCCTCACGCCCCTCCACCACCACGGCTCGCCGGTCCGGCCGAGCACCAGGCCGACGTCCTAGGTGAGGAAGTGCAGCAGTTCGGTGGTGACGAACGTCGGGTTCTCTTCCACGAGCCAGTGGCCGGCTCCGGGAACGTCCGTGGCCCGCACGATGTCGGTCATCCGTGGAGCGACGGTGGCTCTCACGGCGTCGAGCTGGCCCTGGGCGGTCATGAGGAGCGTGGGGGCGCGTACCGGTGCGGCGGCAATGGTGTCGCGGACGTCCTTGTCGAGGGCTCGGTAGAGGTCGAAGCCGCCTGACAGGACGCTGGGCCGGCTGTAGGTGCGGGCGTACTCGTCGATCTGGGCGTCGGTGAACGGTGACCGGGTGGAGGTGCCGCCGAACGCCGTTCCGTTGTAGGCGACCTGCTGGTAGAACAGGGCGAGGTAGTCACGGACATCGTCGCCGACGACCGTCTCGGGGACACGGCGCTGGCTGTGGAAGGCGATGTGCCAGCTCAGTGAGCGGTAGGTGGCGGCGTCGATGGCCGGGCCGGGCAGCGGCAGGTCGAGGTAGGCGAGGCGCTCGGTGTCGGCAGGGAACTGGGAAGCGTACTGGAAGGCGACGGCGGCTCCGAGGTCGTGGCCCACGACCTGGGCGTTTCGGATTCCGAGCTCTTCGGCGACGAGACCGTGGACGTAGCGGGCCAGGGTCGCCTTGTCGTAGCCGGTCGGTGATCCGGTGCTGTCTCCGAGGCCTGGCAGGTCGAGGGCGTAGACGGTGTGGTGCTCGGCCAGCTCGGGCATGACGGGCCACCAGCTGTACCAGGTCTGCGGCCAGCCGTGCAGCAGGATGACGGGTGAGCCTGCGCCGCCCTTCACGTAGTGCATGCGTATGCCGTCGACGGTGGCGAACTCGTGCTGGAAGGCGCCGGTGAACGCCGGATCGGTACTGGTGACCGAGGCGTGAGCCGCGGGCGCGGGCGTGTCCTGTGGAGCGCAGGCGGCCGTACCGGCTGCCAAGAGGGTGGCGAGTGCCCAGGCCACCACCCTTCCGGTGAGGGACTGGGGTCGGCGCGGCAGGCGCCGTGTCACAGCGGTCATGAATTCCTGCCTGGAGAATGTGGGCGGGTCAGCGTCCGGTCGCGCCGTCGACGAGTTCGCGGAGGATGTCCGCGTGCCCCGCGTGGCGGCCGGTCTCCTCGATCATGTGGGTGAGCGCCCAGCGGAGGGTGGGGGCGGACTTGCCCGGCCGGGGCCCGGGCACCGAGGTTCCCAGGTCTGTACAACCGTCGAGCACCTCGTTCGCGCGTGCGACCGTCCGACGGTAGCGGGCGACGACGTCGGCCACGCTGTCCTCGGGGGCCGCGTGGAAGGTCGCCTGCCAGTCGGTGACCCGTTCGCCGAGGAACGTGGCGCTCTCGACGTGCGTGAGGTGGTGGAGCAGGCCGAGCAGGTTCGTTCCCGACGGCACCGCGGCCTTCCGGACCTGCGGCTCGGGGGCTCCTTCGACCTTCGCGGCTGCCGACGTCCGCAGATAGTCGAGGAATCCGCGCAGGACCTCCGCTTCCCCGGGCCCGGTGCGGGGCGGCGGGGTGTCGGTGTGACGGGATGTGCGGGGCATGGGGGTGATCCCTTCTGCGACCTCGGTCACGGGGCGGTCCGGCGGACGACCAGGATGTGGTCGGTCACGTCAGCGGTGAGTCCGTTCGGTCCGGTGGCGGACCTGGTGGCGGCGCGTGCCGTCTCGATCCGCCAGGACCGGGGGTCCAGATCCAGTCCGGCGGCGACCTCCAGAGGCGTGGGGTAGCGGACATCGGGGTCCTGGTTCCACGACCACGGGGCCGTCGAGCCGTGGTCCACCACTATCAGCCGCCCGCTCTGGCGCAGGGCGTGTGCGGCCGCCCGCAGCACGGTTGCACGGTCCAGGTCCAGAGGTGTGTGCAGGTAGTGGGCGTTGATCAGGTCGAACGTGCCGTCGGGGAGGGACCGGTGAAGATCGTGGGGGCACGCGGTGATCCGGCTGGACAACCCGTGCTCGGAGGCGAGGGACGTCAGGCGTTCGACTGTCACGGTCGAGACGTCGACGGCGGTGACCTGCCACCCTCGGCGGGCGAGCCACAGTGCGTCTCCGCCGGGGCCGCACCCCAGATCCAGGGCCTCACCGGGCTCCAGGCCCCGGACGGTTTCGGTGAGGCGTACGTTGGGGCCGGGATCGACCGGCATCGGCCGGGCGGCGTAGAGGCGGTCCCAGTACTCGGCCGCGTCGGTGGTGGTCATGCGGGTCTCCTTCAGCGGGAAGCGGGCAGGGCCTCAGTTTTTCCACGGCCGGCATCAGGTGGCACATCGTCTTGCGGTTTCTGCAAGATGGGGTGGTGGAGAGCGAACTGAGCGAGGTACTGGACGCGGCCGGCCCGCGGCTGCGGAAGCTGCGCCGTGAGCGCGGCATGACCCTGGCGGACATCGCTGAGCTGACGGGCGTGTCGGAGAGCACGCTCTCCCGGCTGGAGAGCGGGCGACGCCGACCGAGTCTGGAACTCCTGTTGCCGCTGGCGCGTGCCTACGACGTGCCCCTGGACGATCTGGTCGGCGCGCCCAGGACAGGCGACCCACGGATCCACCTGAAGCCGGTGAATCGGTTCGGGATGGTTTTCATCCCCCTGTCCCGGCGGCCGGGCGGTATCCAGGCATTCAAGATGATCATTCCCGCTTCGGAATCCCGCCGCGAACCGACTCCGCAGACCCACGAGGGCTTCGAATGGCTCTATGTGCTCAACGGCCGCCTGCAACTGCTCCTCGGAGAACGGGATCTGACCCTGGGACCCGGGGAAGCGGCCGAGTTCGACTCCACGCTGCCGCACTGGCTCGGAAATGCCGGCACCGGCCCGGTCGAACTGCTGATCCTCTTCGGACCGTCGGGGGCCCGCACCCACCTGCGTGCGACTCCCGGCCCGCCGCCGGATCCCGCCCCGCGGTGACCGTCGACCGGACCGGGGCCGGTCCGGTGGCGTCGCGGACACTGCGGCGTGCCTGGGCACCCAGGCGGGATGCCCGATATATCACTGACGGGTGTCCTGTCCTTCCGCCGCCCCCGTGCCCTCGCACGGACCCGCATGACCGCACTCATCCTCTGCCACTTCGTGCTCGCGCTGTTCGCCGCACCGCTGGTGAGATGGTGCGGAACCCGCGCCTTCCTCGTGCTGGCCCTGCCGCCCGCGGCGGCGGCCGTCTGGGCGGCCACCCGGTGGAGCACGACGGCCGCGGGCGGCACCGACACCGTCGAGTGGGCCTGGCTGCCCGCCTACCACGTGGACTGGGCACTGCGACTGGACGCCCTCGCCGAACTCATGGTGCTCCTCGCCGCGGGAGTGGGCACCCTCGTCCTGGTCTACTGCGCCTCGTACTTCGACGACCGGTCGCGGCAACTGGGCAGGTTCGCCGGGAACCTCCTCGCCTTCGCCGGGGCGATGCTCGGCCTGGTCCTCGCCGACGACCTGGTCCTGCTCTACATCTTCTGGGAACTGACGACCGTCTTCTCCTACCTGCTGATCGGCCAGACCAGCGACCACAAGCGGAACCGGCGCAGCGCCCTGCAGGCCCTGACGGTCACCACGCTCGGCGGACTGACCATGCTCGTCGGTTTCCTGATCCTGGGTCACGAGGCGGGCACCTACCGGGTCTCGGCGATCCTCGCCGACCCGCCGCCCGCGTCGGCGGCGCTGTCCACGGCCATCGTGCTGATCCTCGTCGGGGCCCTCTCCAAGTCCGCGATCTGGCCGTTCAGCCTCTGGCTGCCCAACGCCATGGCCGCCCCCACTCCGGTCAGCGCCTACCTGCACGCCGCCGCGATGGTCAAGGCGGGTGTGTACCTCATCGCCCGGCTCGCTCCCGCGTTCGCGGAGGTCACGCCCTGGAGGCCGCTCCTGCTCGTCCTGGGCTCCGTGACGATGCTGCTGGGCGGCTGGCGGGCGCTGCGGCTGAACGACCTGAAACTCGTCCTCGCCCACGGCACCGTCAGCCAGCTCGGCTTCCTCACCGTCCTCACCGGCGCGGGCCGCCACGACACCGGCCTCGCCGCCACCGCCATGATCCTCGGCCACGCCCTGTTCAAGGCCCCGCTCTTCCTGGTCACCGGGATCATCGACCACGCCACCGGCACCCGCGACCTGCGCCGCCTCTCCGGGCTCGGGCGCCGGCTGCCCGCCGTGTGCGCGGTCGCCGTTGCCGCCGGACTGTCCATGGCCGCCGTACCGCCGCTGCTCGGCTTCACCGCCAAGGAGGCCGCCTTCCAGTCCCTCCTGGACGGGGACACCGCCGACCGCTGGGCGCTCGCCGCGACCGTCGTCGGCTCGGCCCTGACCACCGCCTACACCCTGCGCTACCTGTGGGGGGCCTTCGCCCGCAAGCCCGGTCTCCCGGACACGGACGCGCACGCCGTCCCGCCGGCCTTCCTCGCCCCGCCCGCCGTGCTGGCCCTGGCCTGCCTCGTCCTCGGACCCGGCGTGTCGTGGCTCCAGGGGCTCTTCGGCACCTACGCCGAGCAGTTTCCCCTACCCGCCCACCCGTACCACCTGGCGCTGTGGCACGGGGCGGGCCTCGCCCTCGGTCTGTCCTGCGCGGCCTGGGCGGGCGGGGTGCTGCTCTTCCTCGCCGCCGGCCCCGTCCAGCGGGCCGGCCAGGTCCTCGCCTGGCGCTCCGCCGACCGGAACTTCGGACGGCTGCTGCTCGCACTGGAACGCACCGCTCTGCAGTGCACCGGTTTCGTACAGCGCGGCTCGCTGTCGGTGTACCTCGTGACCACCATGAGCGTGGTCCTCGCCGGGCAGATCGCCGTCCTCGTCGCGGACGAGCCGTGGGCCTCGGTCCCCGCCCCGCGGCTGTGGGACCACCCGGCCCAGGCCGGTGTCGCGCTGCTGACCTGCGCCGCCGCCCTGCTGTGCCTGGGGGTGCGGCGGCGGATGAAGGCCGTCGTGCTCGCCGGGCTCACCGGATACGGCACCGCGCTGCTCTTCGTCGTACAGGGCGCGCCCGACCTCGCGCTGACCCAGTTCTGCGTGGAGACCGTCTCGATGCTCGTCTTCGTACTCGTGCTGCGCCGGATGCCGGTGTACTTCGAGGAGAACTACAGCCGGTGGCGGCGCGCACTGCGGATGCCGGTGGCGCTCGCGGGCGGCGCCGCCGTCGCCGTCGTCGTCTGGATCATGGCGGGGCACCGCCGGGCCGACAGTGCCGGAGCGGCGATGGTCGAGGAGACCGCGCACCACGGCCTGAAGGACGTCGTCGCGACGATCCTCGTCGACCTGCGGGCCTGGGACACGATGGGGGAGTCCGCGGTGCTCGCCGCCGCCGCGATCGGCGTCACCAGTCTTATTTACCTGCACCGCCGCACCGACGACGCCGAGCAGCCCGTACTGCCGCTGCCCGGGGACCACCCGCACGCCGGCCTGCGCACCGCCTGGCGGGCGACCCCGTACGAATCGGCGGGCCTGCCCAGCGGTGACGAGGGCGCGCCGGAACGGACCTGGCTCGCGGCCAGTTCCACCCTCGCCCCCGAGCGTCGCTCCCTCGTCCTGGAAGTGGTCGCCCGCCTCATCTTCCACCCCATCCTCGTCCTCTCCGTCTACCTGCTCATGTGCGCGGAGAACCTGCCGGGCGGCGGCTTCGTAGCGGGCCTGACCGCCGGCGTCGCCTTCATCGCCCGCTATCTCGCGGGCGGGCGGCACGAACTCGCCGACGCCGTGCCCTTCAAGGCGGGCCTCTTCACGGGCCTGGGCCTGTTCCTGTCCACCGGGGTCGCGCTGGGCGGCCTCGCCGAGGGCACCGTGCTGCACGGCTGGACCTGGCACGGCCACCTGCCCGTGTGGGGCGAAGCCCACCTGTCCACCGCCGTCCTCTTCGACTGCGGGGTGTACCTCCTCGTGCTCGGCGTGGTCCTGGACATCGTGCGGGCCCTCGGTGCCCGCATCGACCGGCAGATCGAACGGGCCGCCACCCAGCGCGCCCCGCGCCGAGAGGCGGGCCCCGTATGACCGTGAGCCTCTCCCTCCTGATGGCCGCCGCCGTCCTCAGTGCCGTCGGCGCCAGTCTGCTGCTGACCCGGTCGCTGACCCGGATCCTGCTCGGCGCGGTCGTCCTCGGCAACGGCGTCAACCTGCTGGTCCTCGCCTCCACGGGCAGCGCGGGAAACGCGCCGCTGCTCTACCCGCACGTCATCCGCAACCGGGTCACCGACCCGCTGCCCCAGGCCATCGCCCTCACCGCGATCGTCATCACCCTCGCCACCACCGCGTTCCTGCTCGCCATGGCCTACCGCAGCCACCAGGTCACCGGCTCCGACGAGATCAGCGACGACACCGAGGACCGGCTGGTCGCCCTGCGCGCCGAGTTCCTCGACCGGCGCGGCGAACTGAGGGACCGCTACCGCGAAGCCCGCGCCGAGCACGGCACCGACCCCGAACTGGGCGCCCGCTACCGCGCCGCACGCAAACGGCTGCGCCGCCGGGTCCGCGAGGAACGCGCCTACCAGGCCCGCGCCAACGACGTCTCCGGGAACCTGTGGAACGACATCCTCGGCGCCGACCCCGAGGACTACCGGGAAGGCCAGGAGCTGGGCTCCACCGATGCGACGGGCCGACCCGGCCCGGCACCGGCCCGCGTCGCCGGTCCCTCCAACGACCCCGAGGAGTCCGGCCGCGAACCCGACTCCCACCCCGGCGAGGACTCCGGCCACCCGCCGCCCGACCAGCCCGACGACCCCAAGGGCGCCGGCACGGAAGGAACCAGGTGAACGCGCTCGTCCCGCTCCCCGTCCTGCTGCCCCTGTGCGTCACGGGCCTGAAGCTGGCCATCGGCCCCCGGCTCCAGCGGTTCCAGCGCTTCATCACCCTCGCCGTGCTCGGCGCGGTCCTCGTGCTCTCCGTGTGCCTCATGGTGGCCGCCGACCGCCACGGCCCGCTCAGCGTGCACCTCGGCGACTTCGCTCCGCCGGTCGGCATCACCCTCGTCGCCGACCGGCTCGCCGGCCTGATGCTCACCGTGTCCAGCGCCGTCACCCTGCTCGTCAACCTGTACTCGCTGGGCCAGGGCATGGCCGACCGCGACGACCGGACGCCGGTCGGCGTCTTCCACCCCGCCTACCTCATCCTCGTGGCAGGCGTCTCCTGCACCTTCCTGGCCGGAGACCTCGTCAACCTCTACGTCGGCTTCGAGATCATGCTCGTCGCGAGCTTCGTCCTGCTCACCATCGGCGGCACCGCGACCCGTATCCGGGCCGGGTCGACGTACGTGATCATCTCGCTGTTCTCCTCGGTGCTGTTCCTGGTCGCGATCGCCATGACGTACTCGGTCGCGGGGACCGTGAACTTCGCCCAGCTCGCGGGGCGGCTGCAGGAAGTCCCGGTCGGAGTGCGCACCCTGCTGGAGGCCATGCTGCTGACGGTGTTCGCGATCAAGGCGGCGGTGTTTCCGCTCGCGGCCTGGCTGCCCGACTCCTACCCGACCGCGCCCGCACCGGTCACCGCGGTCTTCGCCGGTCTGCTGACCAAGGTCGGCGTGTACTCGATGCTGCGCACCCAGACCCTGCTCTTCCCCGGCCACCGCCTCGGCGACGTGCTGATGCTCGCCGCGCTCGCGTCCATGGTCATCGGCATCCTCGGCGCGGTCGCCCAGACCGACCTGAAGCGGGTGCTCTCCTTCACTCTCATCAGCCACATCGGCTACATGGTCTTCGGTATCGCGCTCGCCGGGCGCGGCTCGATCGCCGGTGCGATCGTGTACGTGGCCCACCACATCACCGTGCAGACCACCCTCTTCCTCGTCGCCGGGCTCATCGAGCGGCGGGGCGGCACCACGGAACTCACCCGCCTCGGTGGCCTGGCGAAGACGGCGCCGCTGCTCGCCGTGCTGTTCTTCGTGCCCGCGTTGAACCTCGCCGGTATTCCGCCGCTCTCCGGGTTCATCGGCAAGCTCGGCCTGATGCGGGCGGGCGTCGACAACGGCGGCGGCTGGGCCTGGGCGCTGGTCGCCGGATCCGCCGCCACCAGCCTGCTCACCCTCTACGTCATGGCGAAGGTCTGGAACCTGGCGTTCTGGCGCGACGCGCCGCCCGGGGCCGAGAGCGAGGGCAGGGTGCTGGAGTCCGCCGAGGAGGAGCCGGACGGCGACGAGGACGACGAGGACGCGGCGGCGACCGGCTCCGGGAGCGGCCTCCCGGTCCCGGCGGGTGCCGTGGTCTCCGCCGGTTTCCTCGGGCAGTCGATCACCACCACCAGACGGCTGCCCTGGCCGATGCTGGTGGCGACCGGCGCGGCCGTCTCCCTCGGCCTGCTCTACACCGTGCTCGGCGGCCCCCTCACCACCTTCACCGAGGCCGCCGCCACCGAACTCCTCGCCCGTACCCCCTACATCGAGGCGGTGCTCGGCCGATGAGCAACCTCTTCCGCGACCGTTCCCCCTACAGCTGGTCCTTCCGCGTCGGCAGCGGCAGACGCGTGCTCGACCTGCCGCTCATCGCCTGGCTCACGGTCATCTGGATCCTGCTGTGGGGCACCCCCTCCTGGGCCAACCTCGTCAACGGCGTCATCGTCGCGGTGTGCCTGTGCCTCGCCTTCCCGCTGCCCGCCGTGGACCTCGGCCTGCGGCTGCGTCCCCTGGGCATCCTGCGGCTCGGGGCTCACCTGCTGTACGACATGTACTCCTCCAGCGTCGAGGTCACCCGGCAGATCTTCGCCAAGGGCCCGTACCACGCCGCGGTCGTCGCCGTCCCGCTGCGAGTGCGCAGCGACCTCATGCTCACGGCCACCGCCGTCGCCGTCTCCAACGTCCCCGGCGGCTCGGTGATCGAGGTGCGCCGGTCGACGGCCACCGTGTTCCTGCACGTCCTCGACGGCGCCGACCCCGGCGAGATCGAGAGCGCCCGGCGGTCGGTGTGGCGCATGGAGGAACTCGTCGCCCGCGCCTTCGGCACCGCCGAGGACATCGCCCACGCCGCCCGGCCCGTACCCGAAGGGGACCCCTCGCCGTGACCACCCTGCACGCCGTCGAACGGGCCATGCTGGTCGCCTCACTCACGATGATCCTCGCAGCCGGCGCCCTGCTGCTGTACCGCATCTGGTACGGCCCCTCGATGCTGGACCGCGCGGTCGCCCTGGACGTGGCGGCGGCGCTCATCATCGCCGGCATCGCCGTCAAGGCCGCCCACGACGCCGACTCGTTCTACTTCCCCGTGATGCTCGTGCTCGCTTTCCTGGGCTTCACGGGCTCGGTGGGCATCGCCCGGTTCATCGCCGTACGCGACCGGCCCCATGTGCGGGCGGACGGCAAGGAGGATCACCGGTGAGTGCCTGGGCCGAGGCCGCCGACCTGATCGGGGCGACTCTGTTGTTCCTCGGCTGCCTGCAGTGCCTGCTCGGTGTGATCGGGATGCTTCGCTTTCCCGACGTGCTCTCCCGCAGCCACGCCGCCACCAAACCGCAGACCCTCGGGACTCTCCTCGTCCTCGCCGGGGTGGGCCTGCGGTTGCGCCACGGCACCGACCTGGGCACCCTCGCGCTCGTCGTCTTCTTCCAGTTCCTCACCAGCCCGGTCGCCTCCCACCTGGTGGCCCGCTCCGCCTACCGCACCGGCCAGACGGGGTCCCGGGGTCTGGTCCGGGACGACCTGGACCCGCAGTTGAGTGACGGGGAGCGGCCCGAGGAGTAGCTCCGCGGGCCCTGCCGGCCGGCCGGCGGTGTGGCGCCGCCGGCGCCCGGCCGGCCGCCGAGCCCTCAGACCACGCAGCCCACATGCGCCAGCGCCTGCTTCAGCAGCACCCCGTGCCCGCCCGGCATCTCGCTCTGCACCGCCGGTGACAGGGCCTCCCGCGGGCTGAACCAGACGAGGTCCAGCGCGTCCTGACGGGGCCGGCAGTCGCCGGTCACCGGGACGACGTAGGCGAGGGAGACCGCGTGCTGCCGGGGGTCGTGGTACGGCGTGACACCGTGCGTGGGGAAGTACTCGGCCACGGTGAACGGCTGGAGCGAGGACGGCACCCGGGGCAGCGCCACCGGACCGAGGTCCTTCTCCAGGTGACGCAGCAGGGCGTCCCGGACCCGCTCGTGGTGCAGTACCCGGCCGGAGACCAGCGTCCGGCTGACCGTTCCGTCGGGCCCGATGCGCAGGAGCAGGCCGACGCTGGTGACTTCGCCGCTGTCGTCCACGCGCACGGGCACGGCCTCGACGTACAGGATCGGCATGCGGGCGCGTGCCATCTCGAGGTCGTCGGTCGACAGCCAGCCCGGCGTGGTTTCGGTCATGTCAGACATCGCTTGATCATACTTTCAGCCGTTCCTGCTTCCCGGGCGGCGCTACGGGAGTGTGACACGTCCCACGCCGTTCAGCCGTCGTCCGCCGGGCCGCCGGGCAGGCGGTAGACCCGGCGGGCGTTGTCGCGCCCCGCCCAGCGGGCGATGCGCAGCGCGTCCGGGAGGGCCGGTTCGTCGGCGTCCACCCGCTCCTGCAGCAGCCCGGCCGGCCCCTGCCGGAAGGCCGGCGCCCCGAGGTGGTGGAACTCGGCCACCCCGTAGGCGTCGGAGCTGTACAGCAGCTTGCGGAACGGGGCGACCTCCAGCGCCTCCGCGAGGATCGCGCCCGTCCGCGCGGGGCCGACGTGGTGCAGGGTGAGACTCACGTCGAGGTACACCCGCTCGAAGACCTGGCGGCGCACGGCGAGACCGGCCGGGCTGTCGAAGGGGGAGACGCCGGGCCATGCCTCGCCCTCGCTGAGGAGGGACTCGAAGCCGCCCCGTTCCAGGCCGGTGGTGACGGCGCCGTCGCAGTGGTGGTCCACCAGTTCCAGCGCGGCAAGCCGCTCGTGGACCGGACCGGCGGCCATGTCAGTACTTCCAGCGGTAGGCCGCCGCCACCCGGTCGTCGTCCAGCCCGTCGACCGCGTCGATCTCCCCCCGGCGCACGGCGGTCACCGCGTCGGCCAGGACCGGCCCCAGCGCGGTCCGGAGCACGGCGTCCGCGCGGAACGCCTCGACCGACTCCGTGAGCGAGACCGGCAGCCGGTGCACACCCCGGGCCGCGGCCTCCACCGCGTCGAACCGGGCCGGATCGCCGGTGATCTCCTCGGCCAGGGACGCGGACGAGCCGAGCCCGTCCAGCCCGGCGGCGATCACCGAGGCGAGGGCGAGACAGGGGTTCGCGGCCAGGTCGACCGGCTTCACCTCCAGGTTCGCCGCCCGGTCGCGCACCCCGGCGGTGCCGGTGACGATCCGCAGCGCGGCCTCGCGGGTCTCCCGGCCCCAGGCGGTGAACACCCCCGCCCACTGCGAGGGGCGCAGCCGCAGATGGCTGGCCGGGCTCGGCGCGGTCATCGCCGTGAGCCCCGGAAGGTGGCCCAGCACCCCTGCCACGAAGGACTCGGCCTCGGCGGTCATGCCGTACCGGCCGGCACCGCCGGCGTGCAGGTTCCGCCCGCCGCGCCAGGCGGAGAGGTGGATGTGCCCGCCGTTGCCGACGCCCCGCCCCAGGATCGCGGGGGCGAAGGAGACCCGCAGGCCGTGCCGCCGGGTCACGGCCCGGATCGTCTGCCGCACCAGCACGCTGCGGTCGGCCGCCGCCACCGGGTCGAGCGCGCCCACCGAGATCTCGAACTGCCCCGCCGCGTACTCGGGATGGAACTGGTCCACCTCCACGCCCTGGGCCGCGAGCGCCGCCAGCAGGTCGGCGGCGCAGTCGCTCAGCCCGACCTGCCGGGTGGCGCCGTACGCCGGGCCGGACACCGCCGGGACGAAGGCGTCGTCGGCCACGTCGCCCCGGCCCACGGCCCACTCGATCTCGATGGCGGCCCTGAACGTGACGCCGTACCGCTCGGCGGCCCGCGTCACGGTCCGGCGCAGGACGGTGCGCCCGCACGCCGGGTGTGGTTCGCCCTCCTGCGTGATCCGGTCGACGGGCGCCCACGCCCAGCCGGGCTGCGCCGCCAGTACGGCCGGCCGGTCGAGGTCGGGGTAGAGGCGCAGGTCGCCGTCGGGGGAGCCGAGGACGTCCGTGGTGACGATCGTGTCGTCCGCGAGGAACGTGTCGAACACCGGTGACATGCCGACGCCCCAGGCCGTGGCCGAGGCGAGCTTCGCGGTGGGCACGGTCTTCACCCTGCCGATCCCCGCCGTGTCGACGTACGCCAGTACGACGCCGTGCACGCCCTGCCCGGACAGGTCACGGCTCAGCGCGGTGGCCCGCTCGACCTCACCTGGGCGCCCGCCGGGGACGGGGTCGTCCTCGCTCACGTCTCGGCTCCTTCGCGCGCTGTCCGTCGTGCACCATTGTGCCGCCCGATGATCACGCTGTCCGGCTTTCGCCCGAGGTGCGTGTGCCGGGTGGAGCGCGGGGAGCCTGTCGGCCGGTCCCTCTTCCGCGGTGTCAGCCCAGGCCGGTGGGTTGCGGGGACGGGGTTCTGGCGTCCAGGACGGGTTGGAGGCGCTCGGTGCCCTGTCGCGCCCCCGCGAGCAGGGCCCTGTCCCTACCGCCGGAAGGGGGGCGGGGACAGGGCCCGTGCCTCGGGGCTGTGCGCCGCGGCGCTACATGTAGTAGCCGAACAGGTCGGCGATCACGTGCACACTGCCGGCGTTCGGACGGAAGTCGATCTTTCCGTTGACGACCGGTACGGTCACCAGATTGGCCACGGTCTGCCCCTTGATCCAGTTGACGCTGGAGGCGTTGGGCAGCGCGGTCCCGTCGGGCCAGACCGTCAGGAAGCCGCTGGACGTCGGAGCGGTGACGGTGACGTTGAGGACCACGGCCTTGGCCTTGGCCAGAGTGTGGCCGTCGTTGACGTTCAGCACGAGCGTGGCGCCGCCGGGCACTGGGGTGTTGCGGGCGGTGCCGAGGGCGTAGCGGGTGTCGAGCAGTCTGCTCGGGCCCGCGGTGTGGAAGGACGAGCCCGTGGTGTCGGCCGTGAAGTAGCCGGCGACGTCCGCGACGAAGTGGACGGTGCCGTAACCGGCGTTGAACAGGTTGACCTTGCCGTCGGTGCCGACGGGCAGCACGACCATGTTCGGACGGGTCTGCCCCTTGAGCCAGTTGATGTTCGACGACTCCGTGCGGGTAGCGCCGTTCGGGTAGGCGATCAGGTGACCGGTGGAGGCCGGTGCGGTGGCGGTGACGTTGAGGACCACGGCGGTGGCCCCCGTGGCCGGCACGCCGCCGGCGCCCGCGACCTTCAGGGAGACGGTGCCCCTGCCCGCGACGGGCGTCCTGGTGGACACGCCGATGGCGTTACGGGTGTCGAGGACGCGGGACGGTCCCTTGGGCAGGTAGGTGCCGCCGCCTGCTTCGGTGGAGTAGTAGCCGGCGACGTCCGCGACGAAGTGGACGGTGCCGCTGGAGGAGTTGAACAGGTTGACCGAGCCGTCCTTGCCGACGGGGACGGTCACCAGGTTCGGGATGATCTCGCCCTTGAGCCAGTTCATGTTCGACGACGCGGGGCGCGTGGCGCCGCTCGGGTAGGCGATGAGGTGGCCGGTCGCGGTGGGCGAGACGGCGGTGACGTTGACGACGACCGCGGTGACACCGGTGGCCGGGACGCCGCCGGCACCGGTCACCTTCAGCTTGACCGTGCCGTTCGCGGCGACCGGGGAGGTGCCGGCGCGGCCGAGGCCGTAGCGGGTGTCCAGGACACGGGTCGGGGCCAGCGCGTTGAACGTACTGGCCGCGGAGCGCGGGACGGCGGCGCACAGGCCCCTGACGATCTCGCGGCCGTTGGGCGTGCCGAGCCCGGTGGCGAGGTCGTAGCCGGTACCGGCCACGTACTGTCCGCTGCGGTTGCCGGACTCGGTCAGGTTGTTGTTGCCGGTGGTGACGTCTCGGAACGCGGCGGCCGGCAGCCGGTACAGCGCGTTGTGCGCGTGGCCGACGGTGCCGTTGGCCTGGCAGGCGAGGTCCTGGTCGGCCTGCGCCATCAGCGCGGCCCACACCGGAGCGGCGCCGCTGGTGCCGCCGATGATGTGCCAGTACTGCGCGCCGGTGCTGGTGCGGCCGAAGGCGACCGGGTAGCCGGTGGCCGGGTCGCCGACCGCGGATACGTCCGGAACCTGACGGCAGGTCTCGCCCGAGCCGGCGGCGCAGACGTTGGCGTAGCCGGCACCCGTGCGGTTCTGGAAGCTGCCGGAGGCGAGCTTGGCGCGCTGGGAGACGCCGCCGCCCGAGCCGGTCCAGGTGGTCTGGCCGGTGACGGCACCGCGCATGGTGGTGCCGCCGACCCCGAGGACGTACGGCGAGCCGGCCGGCCAGTCGGTGACCAGCCGGTCGGCGTTGGGCGCGTCGTAGTACGGGTTGTAGCAGCCCGTGGAGCCGCTGTCGCCGGAGGCGGCGACGACGGTCTGGCCCTGCGCGGCGGCCTGCTGGTACAGCAGGTTCTCGGCGTCCATCACCTCGGTGGGCGCGTTCGCCTCGCACAGGCCCCAGCTGATCGAGACGACCTTGGCGCGGTTGTCGGTGACGATCCGGCGCAGGACGGCCGTGGCGTCGTCCCAGGTGTTCTCGCCCTGATAGACGAGGACCTTGGCCTGCGGGACGAGACCGATGATGGTCTCCACGTCCAGGGCGGTCTCCAGGCCGACACCGGTGTCGATGCCGGACGGCTCGGAGGGACCGCCGTTGACCCGCACGGAGCTGACCGAGGCCTTGGTGCCGTGGCAGGCCTGGTAACTGTTGATGTCGCGCAGGTCGTAGTTCTCCAGCGAGTAGACGGCGACGGTGGTGCCTGTCTGCACGTTGGGCTGGTCCGCCATGTTGTACGCGGCCGCCAGCGACCGGGCGCTCCAGTAGTCCTGCTTGTCGTACGCGGCCGGGTAGCCGTCCGAGGCGGTCCCGTACAGGTTCTTGATGTCGGCGCACATCGTGCCGGTGGTGCCGGTCAGCCGGGGCTGACGAGCGTCGCCCCCTGCCGTCTGCAGCCGGGCCGGGCCTCTGGCGCCGGAGTTGCGCGGTACGTAGCCCGCGAGCGTGCTCAGGCCGACCACCGCCCGGACGTCACCGGCGATCTCGCCGGCGAACTGCGGGGCGCGGGTGTTGGTGAACCCCGTCCCGCCGTCCTTGAGCCGGTAGCCGTCGAAGTCGGTCGCGAAGGCCTCGGCGGCCTTGCCGACCGTCGCGTGCACGGGCAGCGTGAGCCCGTCGGGCTCCAGCGTGCCGACCTCGAGCCCTCGGGCCGCGAGCTCCGCGCGGACCTGTGCGACAGTCTGCGGCGACGCGCCGAAGCGGCCCGCGAACTCGCCCGTGCCGAGGTACTTGCGGTAGTTCGGGGATCCAGGGTCGGACACCTCGGTGAGGAAACGGTTCAGCGCCGCCGGGTCGCGCGGCTCCAGGACCACGCTGAGATCGAGCGCCTGCCCCGCCGCCGGGTCCGCCGCGCGTACCGCTCCCCCCGGGATCTTCGGAGCGCCGCCGACCCGCTGCGGGGGTGGATCGTCCGCCGCGCCGGCGTACGACATCGGCGCCATGGTGACGGTCATCGCCAGGGCGGCCGCGGTCGCCGCCCCCCATCCGAACGCCTTCTCGCGGGCGGTTCTGCCCATGCACACTCCCTCTTCGTCGGTCCCCGCCGCCCGTGTGCGAGGAGGCAGGTGAGACCGCGGAAGGGTGCGCCGGTGCGAACACGGGCATAAGCGTGAAGAGTCGCGTGCAGAAGGTCCGGCATGACCGGACCGCGAAAAATCCCCCCCGGCGGTGTCACCGCTCCCACACGGTGGACGACGGCCAGAATCGAATCTCTATCAGGCTCAAGATCGGCTCGCCAGGACGGGGGGCGGACGTGATCATTTCGTGACCATGACAAGTTGGTCTGTCTGTGGTCAAAGGTGCCGTGCTGACGGGGCGAGGCGGGCGCCGGTCATGTGGCGTGTGCTCGTGCGGGTGCCCCGGGGCGCGGCGCTGCTCTGCCGGCGGGTGCGGCGCCCGCGGGTGCGCCGCGGTCGTCGGGGGCGGGCCCCGCGGTGTGTGGGTTCAGCCGGCGCGGTCGAGGGTGTCCCGGGCGATGTCCTCGTCCACCGAGGCGCGCACCAGTGCCGCCGCGAGGACGGCCGGTTCCGTCGTCCCCGCGAGGTCGAGGAGCCGGTCCGGGTCCCCCGGCAGGCCGAGGCGTTCCGCGCCCTGCAGTGCCTTGTGGTCCAGGTAGGGAGTCACCTGAGGCCAGACACGCTGGACCTCGCGCAGGAAGATGTCCGCGCCGGTAGGTCCCACCCCGGGGAACTCCTGGAGCAGCCGCCGCACTTCGCGCACCTCGCCGTCCGCCTCCTCGCGCAGCCGGCGCAGGTCCCCGCCCCAGCGCCCGGTCAGCAGCTCGGCGGCGTCGCCGAGCTGGGTGGCGGTTCGCTCGTCGTAGCGCCGGTAGCCGCCCCGGCCCAGCGCGTCCACCCGCTCCTGCCAGTCGGCGCCGGCCATCCGGCGCGGGTCGCGCAGCCCGGCCTCGTGCAGGGCACGGGCGGTGGCCACGGCGACGGAGCCGCGGATGCGGGCACTGAGCAGATGGGTGAGGACCAGTAGCCGGTACAGCGGCTGCGGGGTGTCCCGCAGCCGGATACCCGCCTCCTCGGCGTACGTCTGCCCGTGCGCGCCGACGAGTTCGCGTACGACGCGCCGCTGGTCACGGCCCACGGTTACGGTTTCAACGGGTCGTGGCCGACCGTCATCAGCCGGTGCCTGAGCCGGGTGTCCTCGGCCTGGGGCTCGTTCTCCAGGTCGGCCTGCGACGTCACGATGTCCACGACCTTGCGCATCGCCCGCAGGTCGTCCTCCGTCAGGTCCGTGCGCCGCTTCTGCAGGATCGCGAGGACGTGCTGACCGAGCGGCGAGCCGGCGTCGTCCGGCACCGGCTCGGTCAGCTCACCGGAGTCGCGCACCCGGAGCCAGTCCGCGAGTTCCGCGGAGGTCATGTTCACGACGCGGTGGAAGTCCTCCCAGAGCGCGTCGAGTTCGAGAGCGTCGGCCATGAGGGTGCCCCTCTTTTCGTCGTGCGTATGTGCGTACTCTCCTGCGCGGTCGTACGGAGCGGAGCGACACGCTTACCCTCGCCCGGTCCCTTTCCGCACGCCCGGTGTTCGCGTTCAGGGCTCGGGGTCCCGCCGGGCCGGTCCGGCCGTGCCCACCGGGAGGAACAGTCCGGGGCCCGCATCGGCACGGGCGGCGCGGCGCAACCACTCCATGAGGGCGCGGGTGCCCATGGGGCGCCAGGGACAAACGCCCCGGCTGGGGCGTCAGGGACGAACCTTCCCGCCGGGGCGCCAGGCACGAACGTCCCGGCTGGGGAAGCAGGGTCGAACGTCCCGGCTGGGGGAGCAGGATCGAACGCCCCCGCCGGGGCGCCGGCCCGCTGAACGCCCCCGGCCGTTCAGCGGGCGAGCACGCCGTCCAGGAAGCGGGTGACGTCGGCGAACACCTCCGCGCGGTTCGTCTCGTTGAAGATCTCGTGCCGGGCTCCCGGGTAGACCCGCTCGGTCAGGTCACCGCCGCTGAGCTGTTCGACGCCGACGCGGCTGCCGGGCAGCGGCACCAGCCGGTCGTCGTCGCCGTGCGCCCACAGCAGCGGGAGCCGGCCGACGTCACCACCCTTGGCCACGGTCTCCAGGGTCCGTACGAACGCCTCCAGCGTCGGCCGCTTCATCGGGCCGTGCCATACCAGCGGGTCCGCAGCGTACGCCGCGCCGACCGCCGGGTCCCGGGAGAGCGAGGCCGGGCTGATCGGGGTGTCGGGGATCTCGTCCAGGGCGAGGAGCCGGCGCGGCAGCTCCCAGTCGCCGATGACCGGTCCGGACAGCACCAGCGCGGTCAGCTCGCCGGGGTGGCGCTGGGCGTAGCGGGAGGCGATCAGGCCGCCCATGGAGTGCCCCACCATGACGACCGGAAGGCCCGGGTGTGCCGTGCGGGCCCGCCCGGCCACGGCGTGCACATCGGTGACCACGTCCTCGAAGTCCTCGATCAGCACCCGTTCGCCGTCCGACCGTCCGTGTCCGGCGTGGTCGACGCCGTACACGGCCGCACCGTGCTCCGTCAGGACGCCGGCCACCTCTTCGTATCGGCCGATGTGCTCCCCGTAGCCGTGTACCAGCAGTGCCATGTACGTGGGCCGCTCGGCGGGCCACTCGCGGGTGGTGAGCCGTCCCCGGGTCCCGGTCAGGACGTGTTCGCGGGCCTCGGCCATGTCTCCTCCAGCTGCGTCGGTGAAGGTCACCGGAGGATCTTCCCAGGGAGCCGTCCGGAGGTCTATAGTCCAAAACTAGCAGTGCTAATTAAGTGTTCGCTCGCCGCCCGGCGACCGAGTGACGGTCAGGAGTTCCCCTCGTGCGTCCCGTCCACTTCGCGGCCGCCCGCCGCACCCCGATCGGCAAGCTGCGCGGCGCCCTGTCCACCGTGCGGCCCGACGACCTCGCCGCCGCCGTGATCCGGGGCCTGGTCGCCGACGTGCCCGCGCTCGACCCGGCCCGCGTCGACGACGTCTACTGGGGCGCCGCGAACCAGGCGGGCGAGGACAACCGCAACGTCGCCCGCATGGCCGCCCTGCTCGCCGGCCTGCCCGAGTCCGTGCCCGGCGCCACGGTGAACCGGCTGTGCGCCTCCGGCCTGGAGGCCGTGACCACCGCCGCCCGCACCATCGCCGCCGGCGAGGCCGACATCGTGCTCGCGGGCGGCTCGGAGTCGATGAGCCGCGCCCCCTTCGTGCTGCCCCGCCCCGACGAGGCCCTGCCGCACCGCATCGAGACCGCCGACACCAGGCTCGGCTGGCGCCTGGTCAACCCGGCGATGAAGGACCTGCACGGCCTGCTGGCCATGGGGGAGACCGCCGAGGAGGTCGCCGAGCGGTACGGCGTCTCGCGCGAACGCCAGGACGAGTTCGCCCTGCGCAGCCACCGCCTGGCCGCCGAGGCCCGAAGATGCGGCCACTTCGACGACGAACTGCTCCCCGTCGCGCGCCCCGACGGCGTGGTCGTCGACACCGACGAGTGCGTCCGCGAGGACACCTCCGTCGAGAAGCTCGCCCGCCTGAAGCCGGTCTTCCGCCCCGGCGGCACGGTCACCGCGGGCAACGCCTCCCCGATGAACGACGGCGCCGCCGGCCTCCTCCTGGTCAGCGAGGAGGCCTTGAACGACCTGGGCCTGGAGTCCCTCGGCCGCTATGTCGCCGGCGGCTCGGCCGGCGTCCACCCGGACGTCATGGGCATCGGCCCGGTCCCCGCCACCCGCAAGGTCCTCGCCCGCGCCGGATGGAGCGTCGACGACCTCGCGGAGGCCGAGTTCAACGAGGCGTTCGCGGCCCAGGCCCTCGCCTGTGTGGACCAGCTCGGCATCGACCCCGGCCTGGTCAACCCCTACGGCGGCGCCATCGCGCTCGGCCACCCGCTCGGCTGCTCAGGCGCCCGCATCCTCACCACCCTGCTCCACCGCATGCGGCGCACCGGAGCTGCCCGCGGACTCGCCACCATGTGCGTCGGCGTGGGGCAGGGCAGCGCGGTGCTCGTCGAACGGCACTAGGGGCCGGCCGGCCGTAGACCACCACCCTCCGCAGAGCCGCAGCAAGGAAAAGGAAACGGAGCAACACCCCATGGCAACCCTCTCCGTCGCCGCCGTACTCGCCGAGAACGCCCGGCGCCGTCCCGACAAGGAGGCACTGGTCGAGGGCGACCTGCGGCTCACCTTCGCCGAAGTGTGGCAGCGGTCCCGGGCCCAGGCCGGCGCCCTCACCGGCCTCGGTGTCCGGCCGGGGGACCGGATCGCGCTGATGGCGCCGAACACCGCCGACTTCCCCCTGGCGTACTACGCGATCGCCGCGACCGGCGGCGTCGTCGTACCGGTTCACCTGCTGCTGTCCCCGGCCGAGGTCGAGCACGTCCTGCGCGACAGTGGCGCCACCCTGCTGCTGTGCCACCCGGCGCAGGCGGCAACCGGCGCGGCCGCCGCGCGGGAGGCGGGCGTACGGGTGATCACCCTCGGCGACGAGCTCGACAAGCTCGCGGCCGACGCCGAGCCCCTGCCCTCGTACGTCACCCGCGACGCCGACGACCCTGCCGTCGTCTTCTACACCAGCGGTACCACCGGCGTCCCCAAGGGCGCCGTGCTCAGCCACTTCAACCTCGTGATGAACGCGACCGTCAACGCCTTCGACGCCAACGACATACGGCCCGACGACGTCGCGCTCGGCGCCCTGCCGCTGTTCCACGCCTTCGGCCAGACCGTCTCCCTGAACTCCACCTGGCGGGCGGGCGCCACCCTCGTCCTGCTGCCCCGCTTCGACGCGGCGCGCGCGATCGAGCTGATGGTGAAGGAGCAGGTCAACACCTTCCACGGGGTGCCGACCATGTTCGTCGCCCTCGCCGCCGCGGCGGCCGGTGCCGACGCCCTGCCCGGCCTGCGGGTGTGCGTCTCCGGCGGAGCCTCGCTGCCGGTCGCCGTGCTGGAGCGGTTCGAGGAGGCCTTCGGGGCCAAGATCTACGAGGGGTACGGGCTGTCGGAGACCTCCCCGGCGGCGGCCGTGAACCAGCCGGTGTTCGGCGCCAAACCCGGCACGATCGGCCACCCCCTGTGGGGCGTGGACGTGGAGATCGCCCGCGCGGAGGTCGAGGACACCATCGAACTGCTGCCGCCCGACGAGCTGGGCGAGGTCGTCGTGCGCGGCCACAACGTCTTCTCCGGCTACCTGGGCCGCCCCGAGGCCACCGCCGAGGCGCTCGTCGACGGCTGGTTCCGCACCGGGGACCTCGGCACCAAGGACGACGAGGGGTTCCTCAGGATCGTCGACCGGAAGAAGGACGTCATCATCCGCGGCGGTTACAACGTCTATCCGCGGGAGGTCGAGGAGGTGCTGATGCGCCACCCCGGCGTCGCGCAGGTCGCCGTCATCGGCCTTCCGGACGAACTCCACGGCGAGGAGGTGTGCGCCGTCGTCGTCCCCGCCCCGGACGCGACGCCGGACGCCGCCGAGGTCACCGAGTGGTCCAAGCAGTACCTCGGCAGGTACAAGTACCCGCGCTGCGTGGAGTTCGCGGACGAGCTGCCGCTGGGCCCGAGCATGAAGGTGCTGAAGCGGGAGCTGCGGGTGCGGTACACCGGCGGCCAGGGGTCGCAGGGCGCGTAAGAACCGCAAGGATCAACTGGCGAGACGGTGCTTACGGGTATCGATCAGGTGCGCATAGCATCAGTGTCCGCAATGGACACCATGACGCTCTGGCACCTCACCGGCTGGGAATTCGCAGCGCTCGCCTTCGCCGCCTTCCTCGTCGGCTTCTCCAAGACCGCCGTGAGCGGGGCCAACACGGTCAGCCTCGCGATCTTCGCGGCGGTCCTGCCCGCCCGCGCCTCCACCGGCATCCTCCTGCCGGTCCTGATCGCCGGTGACATCCTGGCCGTCCTCACCTACCGGCGCCACGCGCACTGGCCCACGCTGTGGCGGCTGTTCCCGGCGGTGGGGGTCGGCGTGGTCGCGGGCACCGTCTTCCTGGTGTGGGCCGACGACGCGATCGTACGGACCTCGATCGGCGCGATCCTGCTGCTCATGGCCGGGGTGACGGTGTGGCGCCGACGGCAGGACGACGCGGTGGCCGGACGGCGGGACGAGCGGTCGGCCGAGCGGCGGACCGGGCAGCCGGACGGGATCACCTCGCGGCCCGGCCGCGTGAAGGCCCGCTCGTACGGGGTCCTCGGCGGCTTCACCACGATGGTCGCCAACGCGGGCGGCCCGGTGATGTCGATGTACCTGCTCTCCGCGGGCTTCAAGAAACTCGGTTTCCTGGGCACGTCGGCCTTCTTCTTCCTGATCGTGAACGTCTCCAAGCTGCCCTTCAGCGCCGGCCTCGGCCTGATCGACGGCCGCTCGCTGCTCCTTGACGCCGCACTCGTGGTCTTCGTGGTGCCCGGCGCCTTCATCGGCAAATGGGCTGTGAACCGGATCAACCAACGCCTGTTCGAGCGGTTGGTGATCGCGGCGACGGTGATCGGGGGGCTCCAGCTCCTCCTGCCCTGACGATGCGTAGCCTCGACGGCATGCCCCGTCCGGTCCCGCCGTCCAGCCCGCCCCCGCCGTCCAGCCCGCCCCCGCCGTCCAGTCCGGCCCCGCCGTCCAGTCCGGCCCCGCCGTCCAGTCCGGCCCCGACGTTCAGCCCGCACCTGTCCCGCCCGTCCCCGCACGTGCTGATCCTCGGCGGTACCACCGAGGCCCGTCGGCTGGCGGCCGACCTGACCGCGTGTCCCGGTGTCCGCGTCACCACCTCCCTCGCGGGTCGCGTGACCCGGCCGGGCTCCCTTGCCGGTGAGGTACGGATCGGCGGCTTCGGCGGACCGGAAGGGCTGGCCGCCTGGCTGCGCGAGCAACACGTGGACGCCCTCGTCGACGCGACCCATCCCTTCGCCGAGACGATCACGGCCAACGCGGTCCGCGCCGCGTCGGCCACCGGCATCCCCGCGGTGATCCTGCGCCGCCCCGGCTGGCAGGCCGGCCCCGGCGACCACTGGCATCCGGTCGCCTCCCTCGCCGAGGCGGCCGACCGGCTCCCGAGCCTCGGCCGCCGCGTGTTCCTGACCACCGGCCGCCTGGGCCTGGCCGCTTTCGCGCACCTGACCGGCCTCCACTTCGTCGTCCGCTCGGTGGAGTCCCCCGAGCCGCCCCTCCCGCCGGACACCCGTGTCGTGCTGGCCCGTGGCCCGTTCACGGTGGCCGACGAGACGGCCCTCCTGCGCGATCACCGCATCGACGTACTGGTGACCAAGGACAGCGGGGGAGCGGCCACCGCGGCCAAGCTCACGGCCGCCCGGGAGCTGGTGCTGCCGGTGGTGATGGTCAGCAGGCCCCCGCTGCCGATGGGGGTGCCGGTGGTGCCCGACGTACCGGCGGTACTGGAGCGTCTGGGCCTGTGCGGACTGGGACCGTCCGGGCCTCAGGGGGCCTGTGACCGTCCGGGCCTCAGCGGACCGTGACCGGCTGCCGCACGCGGCCCGGCAGGCCGTTGCCCAGGTCCTCGACCAGCAGGCGCTTCGCGATGGAGTCGAGCGCGGTGCGCAGTTCCGTGTCCGAGGGGCGGCCGACGTCCTGCTCCACCCGGTCCTCCAGCCAGGCGGTCCAGGCCCGACCGATGACCAGCGCCTCGCGGACGCCCGCGTCGGTGTGGGAGAGCAGGGAGCCGTGGCGGGTCAGGTAGCCCTCCTCGACCATGCGGTCGAAGACCGGCAGCAGAACCTCGGGCGGCATCCGGCGGCGGGCGGCGATCAGGCCGAGGCTGGCGTGCCCGACCAGTCGGGTGAACAGCTCGACCTGCATGACGGCCCAGGCGCCGGCGACGTCGAGCCGGGTGTCGCTGTCCTCGATGATCCGGCGGGCGGTGTCCAGCTCCGTACTGCCGATGATCCTGCCGACGGCGGCCTCCAGCGCACGCCTGCTGCTGGCGTCGTGCGGTGAGGCAAAGCCCTCGCCCATGTCGGTGGAGCTCATGCGGGCGCTGTCCCGCAGTTCGACCTGCTTGAGGAACAGGGCTACGAGGAGGCCGAGCGCCGCGACCGGCACCGTCCACAGGAACACGGTCTGGATGGTGTCCGCGTACGCGCCGATGACCGGCGCCGACGCGTCCGGCGGCAGCCGGTGCACGCCCTCCGGACTGGTCGCCGCCCCGCCGATCACGTCCGGATCGGCGGCGCCGGTCGCCGTGGCGGCCAAGACGCCGTCCCGCAGGTTGGGGCCGAGGGAGTTGGCGTAGATCGTGCCGAAGACCGCGGTGCCGAAGGAACTGCCCAGCGTGCGGAAGAAGGTGACGCCGGAGGTGGCGGTGCCGAGGTCGGCGTAGTCGACGGTGTTCTGCACGGCGATGGTCAGCACCTGCATGGACAGGCCGATGCCCGTGCCGAGCACGAACATGTACAGCGACTCCAGCCAGGCGCCCGTGGACGGGTCCATGAGCGACATCAGATACAGGCCGACGCCCATCACCAGGGTTCCCACGATCGGGAACAGCCGGTACCGCCCTGTCTTGCTGACCACGCTGCCGCTGAAGACCGACGCGATCAGCAGCCCGGCCACCATCGGCAGTGTCCGCACGCCCGAGACGGTGGCCGAGTCGCCGTCGACGTACTGCAGGTAGGTCGGCAGATACGTCAGCGCGCCGAGCATCGCGAAGCCGACGATGAAGCTGAGGATCGAGCAGACCGTGAACACCGGGTTGTGGAACAGCCGCATCGGCAGCATCGGTTCGGCCGCCTGGGTCTCCACCCAGCAGAACAGCCCGAGTGCGATCAGCCCGCCCGCGAACAGGCCGATGATGACGGCCGAGCCCCACGCGTACTCGTTGCCGCCCCAGCTCGTCGCCAGGATCAGCGCGCTCGCGCCGACCGCGACCAGCGCGATGCCCAGGTAGTCGATGACGGGCCGGGCGGCCGACTTCACCACCGGGATGGTGCGGGCGGCCGCGATGACGACGACGACCGCGATGGGCACGTTGACGTAGAACGCCCAGCGCCAGGACAGGTGGTCGGTGAACAGCCCGCCCAACAGCGGCCCGATGACCGTCGCCACCCCGAACACCGCGCCGATGGCGCCCTGGTACTTGCCGCGCTCCCGCAGGGGGATGACGTCCGCGATCAGCGCCATCGACGTGACCATCAGCCCGCCCGCGCCGATGCCCTGCATCGCCCGCCAGACGATCAGCAGCGGCATGCTCGTCGCCAGCCCGCACAGGAACGAGCCCGTGATGAACACGATCGCCGAGACCTGGAAGACGACCTTGCGGCCGAACATGTCGCCGAACTTGCCGACCAGCACCGTCGCCACGGTCTCCGCGAGCAGGTACGAGGTCACCACCCACGACATGTGCTCGCCGCCACCCAGGTCCGACACGATCGTCGGCAGCGCGGTCCCGACGATGGTCTGGTCCAGGGCCGCCAGCAGCATGCCCAGCATGATCGTGACGAAGACGACGTTGCGGCGGCGCTTGTCCAGCACGGGCGGCTGGGTGGCGGCGTTCCGTGGCGTTTCCTCGGCGACTGTCACACGGTCACGATCACACCGGTGCACCGGCCACGCATGCGGTGACGGTCCGCCCGGGTACAGCCGCCGCTCCGGCTGGGCGGTCGGTCCGGTCAGCCGTCGCCGGGGTTGCGCCGCAGCAGATACGTGTCCATGATCCAGCCCTTGCGCTCCCGGGCCTCGGCACGCAGCCGCTCGATGCGGGGCGCGGCCTCGGCGATCGGGCCGGAGGCGAGGATCTCGTCCGGGGTGCCTATGTAGGCGCCCCAGTAGATGTCGATGTCCTGGTCCGCGTACTGCCGGAAGGTCTGGTGGGCGTCGAGCATCACCACGACGTCGTCCACACCCTCGGGGAAGCCCTCGGCGAGTCGCCGCCCGGTGGTGATCTGCACCGGCCGCGCCACCCGGTTCAGCCCGGTCCGGTGCCGGGCGACCAGCGAGGAGACGCTGCTGATGCCGGGCACGACGTCGTACTCGAACGCCACCGCGCCGCGCTCCGCGATCTCCTCCAGGATGCCCAGCGTGCTGTCGTACAGCGCGGGGTCGCCCCACACCAGGAACGCACCGCTCTGGTCCTCGCCGAGTTCCTCGGCGATCAGCCGCTCGTAGATGCCGGCGCGGGCACTGCGCCAGTCCCCGACGGCGGGGGAGTACGCCGAGCCGCCCGCGCTCCGGTCCCGCTCGGGGTCGCGGGCCTCGACGATCCGGTACGTCCCCTCCGGTATGTGCGTCTCCAGCATGTCGAGGCGCAGCCGCACCAGGTCGGCCTTCACCTCGCCCTTGTCCAGGACGAAGAACACGTCCGTGCTCCGCAGCGCCCGGACCGCCTGCAGGGTCAGCTGGTCGGGGTCGCCCGCGCCGATACCGATCACATGAATCTTCCGCACGCCCCGAGTCTGCCGTACGCCACTGACAACGCCCCGGCCGGGCTCGCCTCAGGGGGCTCTTCTCGCTGCTGCGGCCGGTCGACACTGCGGCCGGGCACGCCGCGATTCCGCTACCGGGCGGCTCTCAGCCCCGCAGTCGAGGCGCCCGCACCCCCGCGTCCACGGGCGCGCCGCCCTCCACGTCCTCCGCCAGTTCCCGGGCCCACCCGGCGAGCCGCCCCAGATCCATCCCGTGAGGACGGTCCTGTCCGGACGCCGAAGCCGCCCATTCCGTCACCGCCCGGGCCCCGCGCCGCAGCAGCCTCGCCCCGCCGGTGACATTGCCGCGGGCCGCGTGCGTGAGCCCCACGGCCAGCTGGGCCATCCCCCGCCACAGCTCCCGTTCCTCCTCAGGGCCCGACTTCCAGGCGTCCTCGAACACCTCGTGCGCGTGGAACGGCTGCCCCGCGTCCAGCAGCCGCTGCGCCTCGGCGACCGTCTCCCCGGGGGCTCGTACGACGCCCTCCGGCTGGCGGGGGACGCCGTCCGCGCCGTACGGCAGGGGACGACCGAGCCCGTCCCGCGGCCGGGCGTTACGCGCGCGCCCCTCCCCGTCGCGGTCGCGCGCGTCCACCGGGCGGACCGAGGCTGTGCTGTGTCGGGAGCTGTCGGCAGGGCTGTCCATGGGCCGATTGTCCCTCGCCCGTGCCCGCGCGGGAGTGGCCCGGGGGGTGAGGTAAAGTTCTCTACGCGTGATCGCGCGGTTCGCCGCGTGTGACCACGCCGGGACGTGGCGCAGCTTGGTAGCGCACTTGACTGGGGGTCAAGGGGTCGCAGGTTCAAATCCTGTCGTCCCGACTTGCTGAGTAGCAGGTCGGAGGCTGTATCGGAGGTTTCGATACAGCCTCTTGGCCGTTTCTGGGACCGATTCGGACCGCAATTGCTTGCAGAAACATGCAGAAAGTCATTGCCGACCGTGCGGACGGCTGCTTGACTCGCCCTCTCGAAGCGAGAGGAACGAGCCGACTCCCATGACCACCGAGACCGACGTCCTCGTCCTGGGCGGCGCGGGCGTGGACACCATCGTCCACGTCCCGGAGCTGCCGCTCCCCTACGCGGACAGCTACATGATCCAGCCGGGCATCGTGACCCGCGCCGGCCAGAGCGGGGACTTCGTCGCGCTCGGCGTCAGCGCCCTGGGGCTGCGCACCCACCACATCGACGTCGTCGGCGCCGACCCCGAGGGTGACCTGGTGCGCGCCCTGCACCGGGACCGGGGGATCCCGTTCACCGAGGTGCACTCCGCGGCGGGCACCAAGCGCGCGGTCAACCTGGTCGGTCCCGACGGGCGGCGGCTGTCCCTGTACGACAACACCCGCAGCCAGGAGACCGACCGGCTGCCCGAGGAGACCGTGCGCGCCCTCGCCGCCGCGAGCCGGCACGCCCACGTGGTGATCACCCACCCGTGCGCGTACGCCCTGCCGGTGCTGCGCGAGGCCGCGGTCACCGTCTCGACGGACCTGCACGACTGGGACGGCGTCAACCCGTACCACGAGCCGTTCGCGCTCGCCGCGGACCTGGTCTTCCTGTCCACCACCGCCCTGGCCGACCCGGAGCACACCATGCGGGACATCGCCGCGCGCGGCCGGGCCCGGATCGTCGTGGCCACCGCCGGGGCCGAGGGCGCCTACCTGCTCGTCGAGGGCGACCTCTCCCACGTGCCCGCCGTCGCTCCCCCCGCTCCCGTGGTGGACTCCAACGGTGCGGGCGACGCCTTCGCCTCCGGCTTCCTGCTCGGCTGGCTGGAGGGTGCGGATCCGCTGCGCTGCGCGCGGTACGGAACCATCGCCGGCGCCCATGCCTGCACGGTGCCGTCGACGCGCGCCGACGCCCTCGGGCGTGACGAACTCCTCGCCCGCGCGGCCGAGCCGGACGCCGTCGGACAGAGTGTCGGGGCGCACGGCTGACGGGGGCGCGCGGATGAGCAGGACCGAGGCCCACGTACCGGAGGGCGGCAGTCAGGCCCGCTGTGCCCGACGGACCCGATGGACCCGGCGGTCCTGACGGTCCTGACGGTCCTGACGGACCACCTGACGGATCTCAGAGTGGGTCGTGCGCCCCCGCGGCGATCAGCAGGTCGGCCGTCTCGGGGTGCGGTCCTCTCGTCGCCCACTCCAGCGGGGACCGGCCGGTGCCGTGGTCCTCCCGGAGGTTCGGGTCGGCGCCGTGTTCGAGGAGTGCCCGTACCGCCTCGGTGTGGCCCCAGCAGGACGCCCCGCACAGGGGCGTGCCCTCCGAGCCGATCCCGCTCTCCGTGTCGGGTGAGGCGCCGGCCGCCAGCAGCAGGCGGACGATGTCGGCGGCTCCGTTCACGGAGGCCAGGTAGAGCGGCGTACTGCCCCCGGTGTCGGCCGTCTCGGCCGGCGCTCCGGCCCGTAGCGCCGCTCTCACCCGCTCGATGTCGCCGACCAGTGAGGCATTGACGAGACGGCTGGACAGTTTCTTGTGCCGTCGCCTGTTCACGGGGCCTCCACGACCGGCGGCTCGCCGCGCTCCAGGGTCAGGGCGGTGCGCAGTGCCGTGGCCCGCGCGGCGCCGATGCGGTCGGCCAGGACGCTCTCGATGACGTCGAGGGTTGCCTGGGCGCGGCGGTGGACGCGGGTGCCCTCCGTGGTGATGCGGATCAGGCGGTTGCGCGCCGAGGTGGGATCCGGCACCTGTTCCAGCAGGCCCAGCGCCACCAGCCCGTGCACGGCCTGGTGGGCGGTCTGACGGGCGACGCCGAGGCGCCGGGCGAGCTCGGCGACCGTGGTGCCCTCCGCGTCCAGCAGGGCGAAGACCTGGCCCTGGGCGCTGGTCAGCGGCTGCTCGCCGGCTGCCCGCATGCTCGCCATCAGCGCCTCGTCGAACCAGCGCTTGGCGCCGGCCAGCAGCAACGGCATGTTCTGTGCGGTTTCCGTCATGTCTCCTCGGGTTCCTCCGGCTCCGAGCATACGGGCAGCTCCGTCAGGCGTTTCCTCCTTTTCCCGGGCCAAGGGTTGCCGCCATCTCTCAATGTCAGGTAGCCTGACAGTCAGCCAAACGTCAGGTAACCTGACTGTTCAGTCGAGCGGAGGCTTCCCATGACCATCGAATTCGCCAGGCGTTCCCACTCACTCATCCCCGCCGACCCCGGCAAGCCGTACTTCATCGAGAAGGGCATGGGTGACCGCGCCCATCTCTTCGGCGACCTGTTCACGATCTACGCGGGCGGACCGCAGACCGAGAACACCTTCAACTTCTTCACCTGCGACGGCCCCAAGGGCGACATCATCCCGGCCCACTCCCACCCGGACACCTACGAGGTCTTCTTCGTCACCCAGGGCGCCGTCCGGCTCTTCGTCGAGGACCTCGAGGGTGAGCAGCAGGAGAAGCTGCTCACCGTCGGAGACTTCGGCTTCGTGCCGAAGAACTGCCCGCACGCCTACCGCATCGAGCGCCACCACAGCCAGATCGTCGGCGTCGCGGCCGGTCCCGGCGGCACCTTCGAGCGGTTCTTCGAGACCCTCGGCACCGAGACCGACGAACTCGGCCTGCCCAAGCGGCCGTTCGTACCGGAGCCGCACAAGTTCGGCACCGTGCCGCAGCAGTACGACGTGACCTTCCTGCCCGACCACCAGTGGCGAACGGAAAGCTGAGAGAGCCATGGCGTACGTATGGGCGCTGCTCGCCGGCGCTCTCGTGGGCGCGCTCTACGCCGTCCTGAAGGTGAGGTCCCCGGCGCCTCCGCCGGTCGCCCTGTTCGGCCTGCTCGGGATGCTCGTGGGCCAGGCTCTGCTGGGGTCGCTGTGAGGTCCGTACTCGCCCGCGTGCGCGGCCCCGTCGTGAGTCTGCTGGCCGGGCTGCTGATGGGGGCCGTCTACTGGGCCCTCGGCCTCACCTCACCCGCCCCGCCGATGATCGGCCTGACCGGACTGCTCGGCATCGTGCTGGGCGAGCGCGCCGTCACCCGGCTGCGCGACCGTGCGGCCGCGTCGGAAAACCACACCCGGAAGGAAGAGTCACATGACCGCCCCCACTGAAGGACCCGGCCTCGTCGACGTCCACGCCCACTTCGTCACCGACTCCTACGTACGGCAGGCGAAGGCCGCCGGTCACGAACTGCCCGACGGTGTGCCCTCCTGGCCCTCCTGGTCCGCCGAAGCGCACCTGGAGCTGATGGACGGAAACGGCATCCGCACCTCGATCCTCTCCGTCTCGTCGCCCGGCGTGCACTTCGGCGACGACACGGCCGCCCGCCGCCTCGCCCGCGAGGTCAACGAGGACGCCGCCCGGACAGCCGCCGAACACCCCGGCCGCTTCGGTTTCTTCGCCTCCCTGCCGCTGCCGGACGTGGACGGCGCCCTCGCGGAGATCTCGTACGCCTTCGACGAACTCGGCGCGGACGGAGTGGTGCTGGAGACCAACACCCACGGGGTGTATCTGGGCGACGCGCGGCTGGAGCCCGTCCTCGCCGAGCTCGGCCGCCGCCGCGCGGTCGCCTTCCTGCACCCGACCTCCCCCGTCTGCTGGGAGAGATCGGCGCTCGGACGGCCGCGTCCCATGGTCGAGTTCGTCTTCGACACCGCCCGCACCGTCACCGACCTGCTCATGGCCGGCACCCTGGAACGCCACCCCGGCCTCGAGGTGATCGTCCCGCACTGCGGTGGAGCGCTGCCCGCCCTCGCCGACCGCATCAACGGCTTCATGAAACTCTTCCTGCCGCCCAGCGAGAACGGCGCCCCCGACGCGGTGCGACAACTGCGCCGCCTGCACTACGACATGGCCGGCCCCGCCTTCCCGCGTCAGGTCCCCGCGCTGCTCGGACTCGTCGAGCCGGACCGGCTCCTGTACGGCAGCGACTACTGCTGGACCCCGGCGCACGGCGTGGACGCCCACATCGCCTCCGTCGACGCGGCCCCGGCGCCGTCGGGCGCGACCGACTGGCGGTCCCTGACGACGGCCAACGCGCACCGGCTGCTGCCCCGCCTCGCCGGCCACCCGCCCCGCACACCCGGGAAGTGAGCCCGTGCACTTCGAACTCGCCCCGTTCCTCGCCCCGCCCGACCCCGCGGAGCTGCCCCTGCCGACCGCCGCGCACCCCGCGGACGGCGTACGGCTCCTGCGCGCCGTCCCGTACGCCGTCCGCGACGGCAGCCGGCCCCTGGCACTCGACCTGTGGCTCCCCGAGGAGCCGGCCGCCGGCCCGCCGCCCGTGATCCTCTTCGTCCACGGCGGCGCGTGGCGCACCGGACTGCGTGACGACCTCGGCCCACGCTTCCGCGACTGGCGGCCCGGCCCATTCGCCCGCCTCGTCCGGGCCGGGTACGCCGTCGCCTGCCCCGACTACCGGCTCAGCGGCGAAGCCCTCTTCCCGGCCCCACTGGACGACCTGGCGGCGGCGCTGGCCTGGCTGCGTACCCGCGCCGCCGAACTCGGCGTCGACGCGGACCGCGTCATCGCCTGGGGCGAGTCCGCGGGCGGCCACCTCGCCGCACTCCTCGCCCTGACCGCCGCCCCGGCCGCCGTGCGCGGCTGCGTCGTCTGGTACGGCCCCACCGACCTCACCGCCGCACCCCCGCACACCCCCGAGGCGGCACTCCTCGGCGCCCCCGCCGCCGACGCCCCGGACCGGGCCCGCGCCGCCAGCCCGCTCACCCGCGTCGCGCCCGGCGCCCCGCCGTTCCTGATCCTCCACGGAGCCGAGGACACGATCATCCCCGTCGCCCAGGGAGAGGCACTCGCCTCGGCACTGCGCGCGGCGGGCACGGAGACCGCCTTCCGGGCCGTCCCCGGCGCCGACCACCTGTGGATCGGTGCGACCGAACAGGACGTGGAGGACTGCTTCACCACCTCCCTCGACTTCGTACGCGACCGGACCGGGTGATAGAAGCGGGCATGACCAACTTGCCCCATGCCGTGCCCGCGAAGGACACCCGACCCGGCGGCCGCCGATGACCGCCGGCATCGACACCCCGGACCGCCGGGGCCGCACCGGACTCGACCGGACGGGCCGGGACCTGACCGGCAACCCCCGGGTCAGGGTCCGGGACGTACGGCTCCTCTCCAGTCACTGGTACGTCGAACGCACCACGACCTTCGACCTCCAGCGTGCCGACGGCACCTGGAGCACCCAGGAGCGCGAGACCCACGACCGCGGCAACGGCGCCACCGTGCTGCTCCACGACACTGAACGCGGAACCGTGCTGCTCACCCGTCAGTTCCGCCTCCCCGTCTACGTCAACGGCCACCCCGACGGCATGCTGATCGAGACCCCCGGCGGGCTGCTCGACGACGAGGACGAGCACCCCGAGGTCGCCGTGCGGCGCGAGGTCGTCGAGGAGACCGGGCACACCGTCGGCGAGGTCCGGCACGTCTTCGACGTCTACATGAGCCCCGGCTCGGTCACCGAACGCGTCAGCTTCTACGCCGCCGCCTACGGCCCCGCCACCCGCACCCACGAGGGCGGTGGCCTGGACGAGGAGGGCGAGGACATCGAGACCCTCGAACTGCCCTTCGGCCGGGCCCTGGAAATGATCCGTACCGGCGAGATCGCCGACGCCAAGACCATCATGCTGCTCCAGTGGGCCGCGCTGGAGGGCCCCTTCGCCCGCCCTCTCCGGGAAGACACTCGGGAAGACACGAGAAAGGACACCAGGAAAGACATCCGCGAAGACACTCGCGACACTTGACTTGAAGTGCACTTCAAGCTGAAGACTCCCCCTCGTGCCCGGACGACCGGGCGCGAAGGGGAGGACCACCATGAAGTACCGCACCATCGGCACCGATCCGGCCCACCGCCGTGAGGTGAGCGTGCTCGCGCTCGGCGCGATGCTGTTCGGCTCGCTGACCGACGAGAAGACCTCCTTCGCCGTCCTCGACCGCTTCGTCGAGGCAGGCGGGAACTTCATCGACACGTCCGACAACTACGCCTTCTGGACCGATGGCGGCCAGGGCGGTCAGAGCGAGGAACTCCTCGGCCGCTGGCGGCGCAGCCGCGGCATCGGTGACGAGATCGTCATCGCCACCAAGCTCGGCGCCCGCCCGCTCGCCCCCGGCACCAGCTACACCGACAACCCGGAGGGCCTGTCGGCCAAGATGATCCGCGAGGCCGCCGAGCGCAGCCGGGAGCGGCTCGGCGTCGACAAGCTCGATCTGCTGTACGCACACATCGACGACCACACCGTGCCGCAGCGCGAGACCGTCGAGGGATTCGGGGAACTGGTCGCGGAGGGCACGGTCGGACTGCTCGGCGTCAGCAACCAGGCGATCTGGCGCGTGGAACGGGCCCGGGCGCTCGCCGCCGCGGCCGGACTGCCCGGCTACGAGGTGCTCCAGTACCAGCACAGCCACCTGCGGCCCCGCTCCGACGTGCCCAGCGACCTCTTCCGGGACGGCAGCCTCGGCCACGCCGGCCCCGAACTGCTCGGCTACCTGCGGGCCGAGCCCACCCTGACCCTGGTCGCCTACTCACCCCTGCTGACCGGGGCCTACGTCCGCGAGGACAAGCCCTTGCCCCCGGACTACGACCACCCGGGCACCCCCGCCCGGCTCGCGGTGCTGCGCGACGTCGCCAAGGAGACCGGCGCGAGCGTCAACCAGGTCGTCCTCGCCTGGCAGATCGGCGCCGAGCTGCCCATCGTCCCGCTGGCCGGGGCGTCGTCGGTGGCGCAGCTGGAGGAGAACCTGGCCGCCGTGGACCTGGAGCTCAACCCGGAGCAGCGGACCCGGCTGGACGAGGTTCACTGAACTGACGAGGTCCACTGACCGGCGTCACGACCTGACCAGCAGCTGGAAGTCGAACGCGTACCGGGACGCGCGGTATATGTGCGTCCCGTACTCGACCGGCCGCCCGGTGTCGTCGTACGCCGTGCGCGTCATGGTCAGCAGCGCGGCGCCCTCCTTCTCGTCCAGGCGGTCCGCCTCCTCGCGGGTGGCCGAGCGGGCGCCCACCGTCTGGCGGGCGCTGTGCAGGGTGATGCCGGACGCGCGCATCATCCGGTACAGGCCGGTCGACTCCAGCCGGGCGCCGTCGAGGTCCAGCAGGGCCGACGGCAGGTAGTTGCACAGCAGCGCCACCGGCCGGCCGTGGGTGAGCCGCAGCCGCTCCAGGACGGTGACCTCGCCACCCTCCGCCATGCGGAGGGCCGCCGCCACGCCGGCGGAGGCGGGCAGGGCCTCGTTGCGCACCACCCGCGTGGTGGGCCCCTGCCCGGCCGCCTCCAGGTCGTCGTAGAGACTGCTCAGCTCCATGGGGCGCTTGACCTGGCTGTGCACCACCTGTGTGCCGACCCCGCGCCGCCGGACCAGGAGTCCCTTGTCGACCAGGGACTGGATGGCCTGGCGGACGGTCGGCCGGGACAGGCCGAGGCGGACGGAGAAGCCGACCTCGTTGCCCAGCAGATCGCCCGGGGCGAGGACGCCCTGCTCGATCGCCGCTTCCAACTGCCGGGCGAGCTGGTGGTACAGCGGCACCGGACTGGCCCGGTCCAGGGCGAGGTCCAGGGCGCTGAGCGCGGGGGTGGTCACGGCACGTGCGGGGTCGCCGGTTCTCGCCATGGACGTACCTCCTTGCGTGGGCGACGGGTGTCAGAGGTGGCGGCGGCGGTCGGTGACGGCGCGTTCGTACGCGGCGCGGGCGTCGGTGGCGGGCTCTCGGCCGGACACCTCGGCCACCGGCACATCCCACCAGGCCGCGGCCGGGGGAGCGGTCGGCGCCGGGTCGGTCTCCACGTACACGCACGTCGGACGGTCCGACGAGCGGGCCGCCCGCAGGGCCTCGCGCAGTTCCCGCACCGTCTTGGCGCGCAGTACGTCCATGCCGAGGCTGGCCGCGTTGGCGGCCAGGTCGACGGGGAGCGGGGCCCCGGTGAAGGCGCCGTCGGCCACCCGGTGGCGGTACGCGGTACCGAAACGCTCGGCGCCCACCGACTCCGAGAGGCCGCCGATGGACGCGTAGCCGTGGTTCTGCACCAGGACCAGCTTGACCGGCAGGTTCTCCTGGACGGCCGTGACGATCTCCGTCGGGTTCATCAGGTAGGTGCCGTCGCCGACCAGCGCCCACACCGGCGTGCCGGGCGCGGCCTGCTGGACGCCGATCGCGGCCGGGATCTCGTAGCCCATGCAGGAGTAGCCGTACTCCAGGTGGTACTGGCGCGGGGAGCGGGCCCGCCACAGCTTGTGCAGGTCGCCGGGGAGCGAACCGGCCGCGTTGATCACCACGTCCTCGTCGCCGACGACCGCGTCCAGCGCGCCCAGCACCTGTGTCTGGGTCGGCACGGCACTGTCGTCGTCGGCGCGAAGGGCAGCCTCCACCCTCTCGTCCCAACGCGCCTTGCCCGCCCGGTACTCGGTCTCGTACGACGCGTCCACCCGGTGGCCGGGCAACGCGTCCACCAGCGCCGTGAGCCCCGCCCGCGCGTCGCAGACCAGGGTGCGGGCGGCGAGCTTGTGGGCGTCGAAGGCGGTGATGTTGAGGTTCAGGAAGCGGACGTGCGGATGCCGGAAGAGGGTGCCGGAGGCAGTGGTGAAGTCCGTGTACCGGGTGCCGACGCCGATCACCAGGTCCGCGGTGCGGGCGAGGTCGTCGCTGACGACGGTGCCGGTGTGGCCGATGGCGCCGAGGTCGGCCGGATGGTCGTGGCGCAGCGCGCCCTTGCCGGCCTGGGTGGAGGCGACGGGGATGCCGGTGGCGTCCACCAGCGCCTTCAGCGCGTCCTCGGCCTCGCTGTGGTGGACGCCGCCGCCCGCCACGATCAGCGGCCGTCCGGCGGCGCGGATCAACCGCACGGCCTCGGCCAGTTCCGCCGGGTCGGGCGCCGGGCGCCGTACGCGCCAGACACGGTCGGCGAAGAACCCCTCGGGCCAGTCGTACGCCTCCGCCTGCACGTCCTGGGGCAGCGCGAGGGTGACCGCGCCGGTCTCGGCCGGGTCGCTGAGTACACGCATCGCCTGGAGCGCGGAGGCGATGAGCGCCTCGGGACGGGTGACGCGGTCGAAGTACCGGGACACGGGGCGCAGGGTGTCGTTCACGGACACGTCGGCCTCGACCGGATGCTCCAGCTGCTGGAGCAGCGGGTCGGCGGCGTGCGAGGCGAAGTAGTCGCCGGGGAGCAGGAGGACGGGCAGGCGGTTGATCGTGGCGAGGGCCGCGCCGGTGACCAGGTTGGTGGCACCGGGGCCGATGGACGTCGTCACCGCCTGCGCGGACAGGCGGTTCAGCTGCCGGGCGTGGCCGACGGCCGCGTGGACCATGGCCTGTTCGTTGCGGCCCTGGTGGTACGGCATGACATCGGCGTACTCGACGAGCGCCTGGCCGAGGCCGGCCACGTTGCCGTGGCCGAAGATGCCCCAGGTGCCGCTGATCAGGCGGCGTCGTACGCCGTCGCGTTCGGTGTGCTGGGCGGCCAGGAAGCGCACCAGGGCCTGGGCGGTGGTCAGTCGGCGGGTGGCGGCGCTCATGCGGACCTCTCCGGTGCGGTGTACAGGGGGAGTCGGGGATCGACGGGCTGCCCGGGCCAGGTGCCGCGGATCCAGGCGTGGTCGGGATGGTCGCAGATCAGCCAGGCGCGTTCGGCCTCCGGGCCGGCCATGACGTTGAGGTAGTACATGTGGTGGCCGGGGACGGCCATCGACGGCCCGTGCCAGCCGTCGGGAATCAGCACCACGTCCCCGTCACGTACTTCGGCCAGCACGTCCGTGCCCCGCCCCTGACCGGACGGGGAGACCCGCTGGTAGCCGAGGCCGGGGGTGCCTTCGTGGCCGGCGAACTCGAAGTAGTAGATCTCCTCCAGCACCGACTCCTCGCCGGGGCGGTGCTCGTCGTGCTTGTGCGGCGGGAAGGAGGACCAGTTGCCGCCCGGGGTGATCACCTCGACCGCGATGAGCTTGTCGCACTCCAGGACCCCGGCGGCTCCGAAGTTGTTGACCTGGCGGGAACAGGTTCCCGTGCCCCGCAGCTCCACCGGCACCGATGACGCCGGTCCGTAGCGGGCGGGCAGGCGGCGGGTGCAGCGGGCGCCGGTGAGGGCGAACCGGCCGCCGCCGGCCGAGGTCACCGTCGTACGGGCGTCGCGCGGCACGTACGCGAAGTCGCTGACGCCGCTGAACACGCTGTCACGACCGGTGAGTCCGAAGGTGTCCTGGCCGAAGTCGTCGGCCGTGGCGACCGTGCAGCCGCCGCTGAGCGGGAGGACGATCCACTCGCTGTCGCCGCTGTCGAAGGTGTGGCTGCCGCCGGGCGGCAGGTGCAGGACGCGCAGGCCGGCATGGCCCCAGCCGGCCACCTCCGGGGTGACGTCCACGGCGTACGGGCCGTTCGCGGCCTTGCCCGCGGAAAGGTGACACGTCATCGGATCCTCTTCTCTGTCCCATCCGGCGATGCGACGACAGGCGCTTCGACACCAGGTGCTGTCCCAACAGGCGATGCAACGTCGGGCGCTGTCCCGACGGGCGCTGTCACAGCAGTCCGACGGCCGTGTCCACCGCCTGTTCCACGCTGCCCTCGGCCGGGTAGAGCAGCGAGCGGCCGACGACCATGCCCTGCACGGTGGGCAGTCTGAGCACCTTGCGCCAGCGTTCGTAGGCGGCGGCCTGGTCCGCGGGGGAGCCCCCTATGTCACCGCCGAGCAGGACGGCGGGCAGTGTGGAGGTCTCCAGGACCTCGCCCATGTCGTCCGGGTCGTGGGTGACGGGCAGTTTCAGCCAGGTGTAGGCGGAGGTGCCGCCCAGCCCCGAGGCGATGGCGACGGACCGGGTGACGGCCTCGGCGGACAGGTCGTTGCGGACCCGGCCCTCGACGCGGCGGGAGATGAACGGCTCGACGAACACGGGCAGTTCGCGTGCGGCCATGGCGTCGACCGCGCGGGCGGTGGACTCCATGGTGGCCAGCGAGCCGGGGTCGCCGTAGTCGATGCGCAGCAGCAGCTTGCCCGCGTCGAAGCGGAGGCGGGCGATGTCCTCGGCGCGGTGGCCGGTGAAGCGGTCGTCCATCTCGAAGGCGGCGCCCGCGAGGCCGCCGCGGTTCATCGAGCCCATGACGACCTTGTTCTCCAGCACCCCGAGCAGCAGCAGGTCCTCCAGCACGTCGGCGGTGGCGAGCACCCCGTCGACGCCGGGCCGGGACAGCGCGGTGCACAGGCGTTCCAGCAGGTCGGCCCGGTTGGCCATGGCGAGCCGGCGGTCGCCGACACCGAGCGCGCCGCGCGCCGGATGGTCGGCGGCCACGATCATCAGGCGGCCGGAGCCGCCGATCAGCGGACGGCGTACCCGGCGGGCCGCCGCCCGGGCGATCGCCTCCGGGTGCCGGGCTCTGACCGCGGTGAGGTCGGGAATGCTGAGGGACAAGACGAAGCTCCGTTCAGGGAGTGGCTCGCGCGAGGAGGCCGTCGACCTCCGCCTCGGTGGGCATCGCGGACGAGCAGGCGAGACGGGAGGCGACGAGGGCGCCGGCCGCGTTGGCGTACCGCATGGTCCGCTCCAGCTCCCAGCCGGAGAGCAGGCCGTGGCAGAGCGAGCCGCCGAAGGCGTCGCCCGCGCCGAGGCCGTTGACCACTTCGACGAGCACCGGCTCCACCTCGGCGGTCCGGCCGTCGCGGTGCACGGCGAGGACGCCGTCGGGGCCCTGTTTGACGACGGCCAGTTCCACACCGGCCGCCAGCAGCGCCTCGGCGCAGGCGTGCGGCTCGCGCACGCCCGTGGCGATCTCGCACTCGTCGAGGTTGCCGACGGCGACGGTCGCGTGCCGCAGCGCCTCGCCGTAGTACGGGCGGGCCTGGTCGGGGTCGGTCCAGAACATCGGGCGCCAGTCCAGGTCGAAGACCGTGGTGCCGGACTTCGCGCGGTGGGCGAGGGCGGCCAGGGTCGCCGTACGGCTCGGCTCCTCGCTCAGCCCCGTGCCGGTGATCCAGAAGACGGCGGCGGCGCGGATCGCGTCGAGGTCCAGCTCCTCAGGGCGGATTTCCAGGTCGGGGGCCTTGGGGCGCCGGTAGAAGTACAGCGGGAAGTCGTCCGGCGGGAAGATCTCGCAGAAGGTGACGGGAGTCGGATAGGCCGCGACCGGGGTCACCCAGCGGTCGTCGACGCCGAACTCCTTGAGCGCCCGGTGCAGGTAGCCGCCGAACGGGTCGTCGCCCGTGCGGGTGACGACGGCCGAGGCGCGGCCGAGGCGGGCGGCGGCGACCGCCACGTTGGCGGCCGAACCGCCGAGGAACTTTCCGAAGGTCTCGACCTCTGCCAGGGGTACACCCGTCTGCAGGGGATAGAGATCGACCCCGATGCGGCCCATCGTGATCAGATCGAAACGCGGGGCTGACTCGGCCATGTGCGACGCTCCTCGGGCTGGGCGGGGGCCTGCCGCCTCCCAGGTGTATGACTCCGGGGCGAACGTGTCAATACTTTGTACTTACATTCGGACTAGCTCGTGAAATGATGTCTTAACAAAGTATTGACAGCGGGCGTCGCAAGGACTTGTATCCGGTCCCAGCGCAACAGCCGTTCTCCTCCGGTCTGGCACACGGCTTCCCATCACACAGTCGCACAGTGAGGTGCAGGAAAGATGGACCGCTCTTCGCATGCCCGCTCCCGCGGATTCGCCCCCGCCGTCGCCCTCGCCGCGGCGGCGGCGCTGACCCTGGCCGGCTGCTCCAGCAGTTCCGGGGGCAAGAAGGCCGACGAGGAGGGGGACGCGGGTGCCTCCGCGGGCAAGGCGAACACCCCCCGGATGACCGTCGCCCTGGTCACCCATCAGGCGCCCGGCGACACCTTCTGGGACATCGTCCGCAAGGGCGCCGAGGCCGCCGCCGCCAAGGACAACATCAAGCTCGTCTACTCCGCCGACCCGAACGCCGGCAACCAGGCCAACCTGGTGCAGAACGCGATCGACCAGAAGGTCGACGGCATCGCCGTCACCCTGGCCAAGCCGGACGCCCTCAGGAGCGTCCTCGGCAAGGCGGAGCAGGCCGGCATACCCGTCGTCGGGCTCAACTCGGGCCTCGCGGACTGGAAGAAGCTCGGCCTGATGGAGTTCTTCGGGCAGGACGAGACCGTGGCCGGCGAGGCGCTCGGCAAGCGGCTGAACGAGGACGGCGCGAGGAACGCCGTCTGCGTGATCCACGAGCAGGGCAACGTCGGCCTGACCCAGCGCTGCGACGGCGTGAAGAAGACCTTCGAGGGGTCCGTCGAGAACCTCTACGTCAACGGCACCGACATGCCCTCGGTGAAGTCGACCGTCACCGCCAAACTGAAGCAGGACGGCGACATCGACCACCTCGTCACCCTCGGTGCCCCGTTTGCCATGACCGCGGTGCAGTCGGTGGCCGAGGGCGGCAGCAAGGCGAAGGTCGCCACCTTCGACCTCAACAAGGACCTGACCGGCGCCATAGAGAAGGGCGACATCGAGTTCGCCGTCGACCAGCAGCCCTACCTCCAGGGCTACCTGGCCGTCGACGGCCTGTGGCTCTACGAGAACAACGGCAACTACAGCGGCGGCGGTGAGCAGCCGGTGCTGACCGGCCCGGCCTTCGTCGACAAGTCCAACGTGAAGGCCGTCGCCGAGTTCGCCGCGAAGGGCACCCGGTGATGAGCACGACCCGGCAGGCCGGCCCGACGGTGACCACATCGCCGGCTCCCGGCCCGGGACAGACCGACGGGCGGACCCGGCAGCGCTCGGTGGCGCTGCGGCTGCTCGCCCGGCCCGAGGTCGGGGTCTTCCTCGGCGCCGTCGCCGTGTTCGTGTTCTTCCTGATCGCCGCCCCCTCCGTCCGTGAGGGCGGCTCCATGGCGACGGTGCTGTACCAGTCGTCCACGATCGGCATCATGGCGCTGCCCGTCGCCCTGCTGATGATCGGCGGCGAGTTCGACCTCTCGGCCGGTGTCGCCGTGGTCACCTCGGCGCTCACCGCCGGCATGCTCAGTTACCAGCTGACCATGAACGTCTGGACGGGCGTGATCGTCTCCCTCGCGGTCTCGCTCGCGATCGGCGCGTTCAACGGCTGGGTGCTGGTCAGGACCGGCCTGCCGAGCTTCCTGGTGACGCTCGGCACCTTCCTGGTCCTCCAGGGCGTCAACCTCGCCGTCACCAAGCTGGTCACCGGAAACGTCGCCACCGACGACATCAGCGACATGGACGGATTCGACCAGGCCGAGGCCCTCTTCGCCTCCTCCTTCGACGTCGGCGGCGTCCAGGTGAAGATCACGGTCGTGTGGTGGCTGATCTTCGCGGCGCTGGCCACCTGGGTGCTGCTGCGCACCGAGTACGGCAACTGGATCTTCGCGGTCGGCGGCAGCAAGGAATCCGCCCGCGCGGTCGGCGTCCCCGTCACCTTCACCAAGATCACGCTGTTCATGCTGGTCGGCTTCGGCGCCTGGTTCGTCGGCATGCACCAGCTGTTCTCCTTCAACACCGTGCAGTCCGGCGAGGGCGTCGGCCAGGAGCTGATCTACATCGCCGCGGCGGTGATCGGCGGCTGTCTGCTCACCGGCGGCTACGGCTCCGCCATCGGCCCGGTCTTCGGTGCCTTCATGTTCGGCATGGTGAACCAGGGCATCGTCTACGCCGGCTGGAACCCCGACTGGTTCAAGGCCTTCCTCGGCGTGATGCTCATCGGCGCCGTCCTCATCAATCTGTGGGTCCGCCGCGCGGCGACCCGGAGGTGATCGGAAATGACCAGCGACACCCCCGGCACCCACGGGGCAGTCCTCCCGGACACCGCACCCGGGACCGACCGGCCGATCGTCCGACTGCGCGGCGCCGGCAAGGCCTACGGCAACATCCGCGCCCTGCACGGAGTCGACCTCGCCGTCCACCCGGGCAAGGTGACCTGCGTGCTCGGCGACAACGGCGCCGGCAAGTCCACCCTCATCAAGATCATCTCCGGCCTGCACCAGCACACCGAGGGCGAGTTCCTCGTCGACGACGAGGCCGTGCGCTTCACCACTCCCCGCGACGCCCTCGCCCGGGGCATCGCCACCGTGTACCAGGATCTCGCCACCGTGCCCCTGATGCCGGTGTGGCGCAACTTCTTCCTCGGTTCCGAGCTGACCAAGGGGCCCTGGCCCGTCCGCCGCCTCGACATCGCCCGCATGAAGCGGACCGCCGACGAGGAACTGCGCAACATGGGCATCGTCCTGGACGACCTGGAACAGCCCGTCGGCACCCTCTCCGGCGGCCAGCGCCAGTGCGTCGCCATCGCCCGCGCCGTCCACTTCGGCGCCCGCGTCCTCATCCTCGACGAGCCCACCGCCGCCCTCGGCGTCAAGCAGTCCGGCGTGGTCCTCAAGTACATCGCCGCCGCCCGCGAACGCGGCCTCGGCGTCATCTTCATCACCCACAACCCCCACCACGCCTACCTGGTCGGCGACCACTTCAGCGTGCTGCGCCTGGGCACCCTCGAGCTCAGCGCCGCCCGTGCCGACATCACCCTGGAGCAACTCACCAACCACATGGCCGGCGGGGCCGAACTCGCCGCCCTCAGACACGAACTGGCGCAGGTCGGCGGGGTCGACGTGGCGGCGCTCCCGGAGGAGGAGAAGGAGTCGGAGGCCGCCTCGCCCGACGGCGCCGTTTCCGGTACCACGGCGTCCGGCGCCCCCGCTCCCGGCGCCACCGAAGGGAAGGCCTGACATGCCCGCTGCCCTGGACCGCATCCGCGTAGGCTCGGCCCCCGACTCCTGGGGCGTATGGTTCCCCGACGACCCCCGGCAGGTGCCGTGGGAACGCTTCCTGGACGAGGTCACCGAGGCCGGGTACGAGTGGATCGAGCTGGGCCCCTACGGCTACCTCCCCACCGACCCGGCCCGGCTCACCGACGAGGTGGCCCGGCGCGGCCTCAAAGTGTCCGCGGGCACCATCTTCTGCGGCCTGCACCGCGGTCCGTCGGAATGGGACGCCACCTGGGAGCAGGTCAGCCGCGTCGCCGGCCTCACCCAGGCCATGGGCGCGGGGCACCTCGTCGTCATCCCCTCCTTCTGGCGCGACGACAAGACCGCCGAGATGCTGGAACCGCCCGAGCTGACCGGCGAGCAGTGGGCCCACCTGACCCGGGGCATGGAACGCCTGGGCCACCAGGTGAAGGAGACGTACGGCCTGGACATCGTCGTCCACCCGCACGCCGACACCCACATCGACACCGAGGAGCACGTCGAGCGCTTCCTCGACTCCACCGACTCCGGCCTGGTCAACCTCTGCCTGGACACCGGCCACTACGCCTACTGCGGCGGCGACAGCGTCAAGCTGATCGAGACGTACGGCGAGCGCATCGGCTACCTCCACCTCAAGCAGGTCGACCCGGAGATCCTCGCCGAGGTGCGGGCGGGCGAAGTGCCGTTCGGGCCGGCCGTGCAGCGCGGGGTGATGTGCGAACCGCCCACGGGCGTGCCCGAGCTGGGTCCGGTGCTCACGGCGGCCCAGAAGCTGGGCGTGGACCTGTTCGCCATCGTCGAGCAGGACATGTACCCCTGCGAGCCCGGCAAGCCCCTCCCCATCGCCGTACGCACCCGCAGGTTCCTGCGCTCCTGCGGCGCCTGAGGCCGATCGCGCCGGCGGGTGGGCCCCGCCGGCGCGCCGCTCGGCGGGCCGTTGTCAGTGGTGCGCGCTAGCGTTCACAGGACTGGCACCAAGCCCCGTTCCGGGAGGCAGTCATGTCCTCGCGTCTCAATCCCTACCTCAGCTTCGACGGCGACGCCCGACAGGCGATGGAGTTCTACGAGCAGGTGTTCGGCGGCGTGCTGTCGCTGAACACCTTCGGTGCGTCCGGCGACTCCGACAGCCCTCATGCCGACAAGATCATGCACGGCATGCTGGAGACACCGAGCGGCTTCACCCTGATGGGCGCCGACACCCCGCCCGGGATGACACACAGCCCGGGGAGCAACTTCTCGGTGAGTCTCAGCGGCGACGACGAGTCCGAGCTGCGCGGCTACTGGGAGAGACTGTCCGCCGGCGGCTCCGTCGCCGTGCCGCTGGAGAAGCAGATGTGGGGCGACGTCTTCGGCATGTGCACGGACCGGTTCGGCATCCCCTGGATGGTGAACATCAGCGAGCCGTCGAGCTGACCGCGCAGGCCCGCCGGCCCGCACGCGCGGCTCACCCCCGCCGCACCTCCTCGATCGTCACCGGCCGGTGCTCGCGCAGGGACAGGGTGCACGCCTCGGCGATCCAGCCCGCCTCCAGCGCGTCCTCGATCGTGCACGGGGAGGGGCGGGCGCCGGCGACGACCTCGGTGAACGCGGTGAGCTCTGCGCGGTAGGCCGCGGCGAAGCGGTCCATGAAGAAGTCGTGCGGAGTGCCGGCCGGGAAAGTCGCGCCGGGCTCGACCGAGCGCAGTGGCAGCTTGTCCTCCAGGCCGACGGCGATGGAGTCCGCGAAACCGTGGATCTCCATGCGGACGTCGTGGCCGCGCGCGTTGTGGCGGCTGTTGGAGACCACGGCGATCGTGCCGTCGTCCAGGGTGAGGACCGCGCCGGTGGTGTCGGCGTCGCCGGCGTCCTTGATGAAGTCGGCGCCGCGGTTGCCGCCGACGGCGTACACCTCGGTCACCTCACGGCCGGTCACCCAGCGGATGATGTCGAAGTCGTGCACCGAGCAGTCACGGAAGATGCCCCCGGAGGCGGCGATGTACGCGGCCGGCGGCGGCGCCGGGTCCAGCGTGGTCGACCGCACGGTGTGCAGCTTGCCCAGCTCGCCCCCCTGCACCGCCGCCCGCGCGGCGACGAACCCGGCGTCGAAACGGCGGTTGTAGCCGATCTGGACCGTCACGTCACGGCCCGCGACCGCCTTGAGCACCTCGACGCCCTCCTCCATGGTGCGGGCGACGGGCTTCTCGCAGAAGACGGGGACCCCGGCCTCGACGGCGGCCAGGATCAGGTCCGGGTGGGCGTCGGTCGCCGCCGCGACCACCACCCCGTCCACCCCGGCGGCCAGCACCGCATCGGGCGAGTCCGCCACCTCGGCGCCGAACCGCTCGGCGGCGGCACGCGCGGCGTCCGCGAACGGGTCGGCGACGACCAGCGAGTCGACGGCGTCGAGTCCCCGGAGGGTCTCGGCGTGGAAGGCTCCGATGCGGCCGAGGCCGAGGATTCCCATGCGCATGGTTCTCTTCGCTCCTTGTGCGTGATTGCGGTGCCGGATCCGTGTACTCGGTCCAGGCACCCGGAACGTTCTGGGCCCGGTCGAGCACCGGGCCGTGGCCCACCACCCCGGACCGCCTCCGCGGCGGCGGACCACGCGGAGCGGTGCGAGCGCGCGGACCCGTACGGCAGGCGGTCCTGACGGCACGGTCGCGGCAGTTCCGTGCTCATCCCTCGGGACGGACCTCCACCCAGGCGCCCCGCTCGGCCGACCGCGCCATCGCGTCCAGTACGGCCGCACCGTGCACCGCGTCCGGCAGGGTGGCGCCGTACGGGGTGCCCTCCGCGATCGAGCGAAGGAAGCGGTGGGCCTCCACCACCTTGAGGTCGTCGTAGCCCATGGCGTTCGCCGCGCCCGGCTGGAAGGCGGCGAACTCGCCGTGCGCGGGTCCGACGTAGACGGTGCTGACCGGCTGGTCCTGGTACGCCGTGCCGCGGCTGACGCCCATTTCGTTCATGCGGCGGAAGTCCCAGAACACCGCGCCCTTGGTGCCGTGAACCTCGAAGCCGTAGTTGTTCTGCTCGCCGACCGAGACCCGGCAGGCCTCCAGGACACCGCGGGCGCCGGAGGTGAAGCGCAGCAGACAGCTGACGTAGTCCTCGTTTTCGACCGGGCCAGGCTCGCCGCCCGCGGCCCGGGAGTGGCCGGCCGTGGCGGCGGCCGGGCGGGCCCGCTCGGGCAGGAAGACCGCCGTGTCGGCGGTCAGCGACGCGATGTCGCCGAGCAGGAAGCGGGCGAGGTCCACGCCGTGCGAGGCCAGGTCGCCGAGTACCCCGCTACCGCCTCGCTCCCGCTCGTAGCGCCAGGTCAGCGCGGACTCGGGATGGGCCGCGTAGTCGCTGAGAAGACGGATGCGGACGTGCGTGACGGTGCCGAGCTCGCCGGACGCGATCAGCTCGTGGGCGGCCTCGACGGCCGGCGCGTTGCGGTAGTTGAAGCCGACCGCGCCCTGGACACCGGCCTTGGCGACCGCGTCCGCCACCGCCCGGGCGTCCTCGGCGGTCAGGCCGACCGGCTTCTCGATCCAGATGTGCTTGCCGGCCTCGGCCATCGCGACGGCGATCTCGCGGTGCAGGAAGTTGGGTGCGGTGATGCTGACCGCCCCCACCCGCGGATCGGCGGCCACGTCGCGCCAGTCACGCGTCGTCGACGCGAATCCGAACTGCGCGGCGGCCTCCTCCGCGCGCCCCGGCACCTCCTCGGCGACCGTGACCAGCTCCGGACGCAGGGCGAGTCGCGGATAGTGGTGCCGGACACGGGCGTACGCCTGGGTGTGCACCCGGCCCATCCAGCCGAAACCGACGACCGCGACACCGAGCGCATCCACCATGAGAGCCCCTCTTCGGACCGGTCCCTGCTCTGTCCCGCCCACCCTGGGTGGCGTATCGGCATCATGTCAACCTTTTGACAGGACATATGTCGGCGCGAGCGAGACCACTCGTCCCCCGTCTCCGGCCACGGACACCGCTGGAGGCCGGCGACACGTTTGCGGACCCCGCCCGGACGCCCGGGCCGGCCTGATCCCGGCGTTCGGGTGGGCCCGATCCCGGCGTTCGGGCGGGCCGACCCGGCATCCCGGCGTTCGGGTGGGCCGGTCCGGCCGTCCGGGCCAGCCTTTCGCCTACACCTTCCGGTAGGAGTACGCCTCCGCGGCCGCCTCCTCCACGGCCGCGAGGTCGGCGCCCGTCGACGCCGTGACCACCGCGGCGACCGCGCCCTCCACGAAGGGGGCGTCCACCAGGCGGGTGTTCGCCGGGAGTTCGTCGCCCTCGGCGAGCAGCGCCTTGACGGTGAGCACCGCGCTGCCGAGGTCGGTGAGGACGGCGACCCCCGCGCCCCGGTCCACGGACGCGGCAGCGGCGGAGACCAGCTCGGAGCTGGTACCGAACCCGCCGGACGCGGTCCCGCCCGCCGCGGCGACGGGCACGGTCATGCCACCGCCCGCCAAGCCCTTCGCCAACTCGGCCACCGACGCGGCGACCTCGGCGCTGTGCGACACCAGCACGATCCCGACCAGCCTCTCGTCACTCACCGGCCGCCTCCTCCAGCGCGGCGACGAGCAGTGCCGCCGAGGTAGCCCCGGGGTCCTGGTGCCCGATGCTGCGCTCCCCGAGATAGCTCGCCCTGCCCTTGCGGGCCCGCAGTGGCACGGTGGCCTCGGCCCCCTTCTCGGCGGCGACGCGGGCCGCGGCGAACGAGTCACCGAGGGCGTCCACGGCGGGCACCAGGGCGTCGACCATGGTCTTGTCACCCGGCGCGGCACCCCCGAGCTTCCGGACGGCGTCGACCCCCGTCCGCAACGCCTCGGCCAGCTGCTCCTGGCTCACCTCTGCGGCGTCCCCGAGCGCCTTGCCGGTACGGCGCAGCAGCGTCCCGTACAGCGGCCCCGAGGCGCCGCCGACGGTGGAGATGAGCTGCCCCCCGGCGAGGGTCAGCACGGCGCCGGGCGTGTCGGGCGCCTCCTTGTCCAGCGTGGCCGTCACGGCCGTGAACCCGCGCCGGAGGTTGCTGCCGTGGTCGGCGTCGCCGATCGGCGAATCGAGGGCGGTGAGCCGTTCCGCGTCGCGGTCGACCGACGTGGCGGTCGCCGTCATCCAACGGCGGAAGAAGTCGGCGTCGAACACTGGATCTCCTTGCCTGGTGGGTATGTTGTGATCCCTTCCCCGTTCGCCGTCACATGCCCCACCTCAGACCCGGTGTCCTCACCGGCGCGTCCCACAGCCCGAGCAGCTCCTCGTCGATCTGGCACAGGGTGACCGAGGCCCCCGCCATGTCCAGCGAGGTGACGTAGTTGCCGACGAGGGTGCGGGCGACGGCGACACCGCGCTCGCCGAGCACCCGCTGCACCTCGGCGTTGAAGCCGTACAGCTCCAGCAGCGGCGTCGCGCCCATGCCGTTGACCAGGACCAGGACGGGGTTGCGCGGGTTGAGGTCGGTCAGGACCGCGTCCACGGCAGCCTCGGCGATCTCACCCGAGGTCATCATCGGGCGCCGCTCCCGGCCGGGCTCGCCGTGAATCCCGATGCCGAGCTCCAGCTCCCCGGTGGGCAGGTCGAAGGTCGGACTGCCCTTGGCCGGCGTGGTGCAGGCGCTGAGCGCGACACCGAAACTGCGGGAGCTGTCGTTCACCTGGCGGGCGATCGCCTCCACCCGCTCCAGCGGCCGGCCCTCGTCCGCCGCGGCCCCGGCGATCTTCTCCACGAACAGCGTCGCCCCCGTGCCCCGCCGCCCGGCCGTGTAGAGGCTGTCCGTCACCGCCACGTCGTCGTTGACCAGTACCTTGGCTACCTGGATGCCCTCGTCCTCGGCCAGCTCGGCGGCCATGTCGAAGTTGAGCACGTCACCGGTGTAGTTCTTGACGACGAACAACACCCCTGCCCCGCTGTCCACGGCGGCCGCAGCCCGCACCATCTGGTCCGGCACCGGCGAGGTGAACACCTCACCCGGGCAGGCCGCCGACAGCATCCCGGGACCCACGAACCCGCCGTGCAGCGGTTCGTGCCCGGATCCGCCCCCCGACACCAGGGCGACCTTCCCGGCCACGGGAGCGTCCCGTCGCATGATCACCCTGTTCTCGACATCCACGGTCAACTCGGGATGGGCGGCCGCCATACCGCGCAGCGCGTCCGCGACCACGGTCTCCGGGACGTTGATGAGCATCTCCATGGGTACCTCCTGGGAAACTTGGCAGGCCAGTCGTTGACCTGCCTCTTTGCTGGTCAGAGCGGTGGAAACGGTTTTCGATCCTTGCGGTCCGTGACGGCTCGGAGCGGGCTGTGGCGGTACTGATGCTGACTTGCTGCCGACTTTATGACGGAACGTCAGGCCGGCCGGACGGTCGAACGCGGCTTGGTCGGGATCCCTGCTGTCGGCAGTATCGGCCTTGCGGCAGCGAAGGTCACGCGCGAGAACGGCATGGGCGCGCCCCGGTCCGTCAGGAACCGTGCGGTGGTGGCCGCACGCCGGTCTCTTGGCACGTCTGGCTTCGGCCTCCGGCGGTGTGAGGGGACACTTCATCCCTCGCCTGCGTCACAAGTGCCAGTGGTGCGGCGTTCGCCTCCCGGGCCGGACCGGTGAGCAGCACGATGTGTGACGCGCGGAGCGCCTGAGCGGCGCGTATCGCCGGCGTATCGAAAAGCGGATACACGCCGGCAACACGGGGCCGACTTGAGTGGCGTCATGTCCTACCGCGAATCAGCACCCCTGTCCCTCCCTGTGACGCTGACCGTCGCGCCGATCAGCGACGCCGAGCACCTGGCCTTCGTGCGGGCGCGGCGGTCGGTGAACTTTGCGCAGACCCCGGCGTGGGGGCGGGTGAAGACGGAGTGGCGCAGTGAGTCGCTCGGATGGTTCGACGGCGGGCGGCTTGTGGGGGCGGGGCTTGTCCTTCACCGGCCGGTGCCGGGGCTGTCGCGGTACACGCTTGCGTATGTGCCGTGGGGTCCTGACATCGACTGGTCCGGGGACGTCGGTGCGTGGCTCGACCCGCTGGCCGCATTTCTCAAGGCCCGTGGCGCGTTCGCGATCCGGCTGTGCCCGCCGGTGCGGACGCACACCTGGGATGCGGCGCAGGTGAAGGGCGGCGTGGCCGATCCGGGGGTGCGGAGGCTCACCGGACTCCCCGGCGGGCACGTCGATCCGACCGGTGCCGAGGTGAGCCGACGCCTCCGGGCGGCCGGCTGGCTGCCGCAGAGCCCTGAGGACGGGTTCGGGGCCGGGCAGCCGCAGTTCACGTACGAGGTGCCGCTGGTGGGAAGGTCCGAGGACGACGTCCTGAAGGTCATGAACCAGCAGTGGCGCCGCAACATCAAGAAGGCCGCGAAGGCGGGGGTCGAGGTCACGGCCGGTGCCGCGTCGGACCTCGCGGCGTTCCACGAGCTCTACGTGCACACCGCCGCGCGCGACGGATTCACTCCGCGGCCGCTGGCGTACTTCGAGAAGGTGTTCGCGGAGTTGAGTGCCGAGGATCCCGAGCGGATCGCGCTCTATCTGGCACGCCACGAGGGCGAGTTGGCGGCCGCGACGGTCCTGGTGCGGGTCGGCGGACACGCCTGGTACGTGTACGGCGCCTCCTCGACGGCCAAACGTGAGGTGCGGGGTTCCAACGCGTGCCAGTGGGCGATGATCCGTGACACCCTGGCGGCGGGCTGCGACGTGTACGACCTGCGGGGCATCACCCCGACGCTCGACGCCGCTGATCCGCATGTGGGCCTGATCCGGTTCAAGGTCGGCACCGGGGGGCGGGCGGTGCGGTACGTCGGGGAGTGGGACCTGCCGCTGCGACCCCTGGTCTACCGCGCCTTCGACCTGTACATGCGTCGGCGCGGGCGCTGAGCCCGCCCCGCACGGTCATCCGAGTGCGGCGGCCACCTCGTCGAGGCGGGCGCCGCGCGACGCCTTGACGAGGACGACGTCGCCGCCGGTGAGGCTCTCGCGCAGCCAGGCGGCAACTGCTTGGTTGTCGGTGAACGCGACCGCCCGCTCCCCTGCGGCATCGGCGACGGGACGGGCGGTTTCGCCGACGACGGCCACCAGGTCGGCGCGCGCGGCCGCGTACTCGCCCACTGCTCGGTGTTCGGTCTCGCTGTCGGCGCCGAGTTCGAGCATCGCGCCGAGTACGGCGATACGGCGCCGGCCCGCGATCGCGGCGAGCGTGTCCAGGGCGGCCCGGGTGGAGTCGGGGTTGGCGTTGTAGGAGTCGTTGAGCAGGGTCGCGCCGCAGGCCAGGGTGCGGCGCTCCATGCGCCACCTGGACAGTGAGGCGGCGCTGAGGGCCACCGCCGAGGTGACCAGGGGGATGCCGGCCGCGAGTCCCGCCGCGGCGGCGGCCGCCGCGTTGAGTGCCTGGTGGGCGCCCAGGAGCGGCAGCGCGACACGGGCCGAGGCGCCGGAGGTGCGCAGCGTGAAGGTCGCCCGCCCCAGGCGGTCGAGGACCAGGTCCTGGACACGCACGTCGGCGTGTTCACCGCGGCCGAAGGTCAGGACCGGCCCGTCGGCCATCGCGCGCATCGCGACGACGCGGGGGTCGTCGGCGTTGAGGACGGCGGTTCCGCCGGGTGCGAGGCCGCGCACGAGTTCGCCCTTGGTCCGTGCGATGGCCGCGCGCGAGCCGAACTCCCCGATGTGGGCCTGGCCGACGTTGAGAACGGCCGCGATGTCGGGTGCGACCAGGCCGGTGAGGTGGGCTATGTCGCCGAGGTGGCGGGCGCCCATTTCGAGGGCGAGGAAGCGGGTGTGCGCGTCGGCCCGCAGCATGGTCAGGGGCACGCCGAGTTCGTTGTTGTACGAACCGTGTGTGGCGACGGTCGGCCCGGCACCCGAAAGGATCACGGACAGCAGGTCCTTGGTGCTGGTCTTGCCTTGCGAGCCCGTCACCGCGACGACGGTCAGCCGCTCGCGCAGCCGGGCCACGGCGTGGGCGGCGAGTGTCTGCAGTGCGGCCGGTACGTCGTCGACGACGACTGTGGGGAGCGGTGTCGGCCGTGAACCGAGCACGGCGGTCGCACGGGTGTGGCCGGCGTAGTCGTGGCCGTCGACGCGCTCACCGACCATGGCGACGAAGAGACCGCCCGGTTCACCGTGCCGGCTGTCGAGTACGGCCGGCGCACTCACTGTGACGGTCGCGTCACCCGTGACCCGGCCGCCGACGAGCGTGGCGATCTCGGCGAGGGAGAGGGAGTGCGGGGCGAGGGATGGCTGGCTCTGAGTCATGGCTCCAGTAGAGGCGGCGGGGTGTTGCCGGCGCGTATGCGTTTCTCGATACGCCGACGATAGGTGGTGGGCTTTGGTGGGGGGTGTTCGCTTTCGGCGTCCGGGGACTCCGAGGCTCCGGCCGGACCGCCGGAGCCTCGCCGTATTCATCCCAGACTCACCTGTGTGATGAGAAAGTTGAAATAGGTGTCCGGGTAGGGCTCGTCCTTGAGCGTGTAATGCCACCATTCGCGTGCGTAGGAGCTGAATCCGCTGGTCTCCATGATGGAGCGAAGACGCCTGCGGTTGTCCGCTGCGGCGCGCGGGATTCCTTCCGCTCCGTGGTGCGAAATCGGGTCCATCAGGTCGTGGTCGCCGCCCATGGTGGCGAGGTCGCCGCTTTCCAGGTGGTACAGCGTCAGGTCGACGGTACTGCCGCGGCTGTGGCCCGACTTAGCGGCCACGTAACCGATCTCGAACATCTCGGGCCGGTCGATTTTGGGGTAGTGGCGGTGCTTGGTGCGGCCGTCCTCCGGCTGCTCCGACCAGCGCAGGAAAGAGTCCACGGCACGTTGCGGACGGTAGCCGTCCCAGAGAAGGAGGCCGAATCCGTGCGAGGCCGCCTCTTCTCGCGCACTCTGCAATGCCGCACACAGGGCCCTGGTGCCGACGATACGATTGGCCAGGTACCCGTCGACCGGTTTTCCGGTGAAGTTGTCCCAGGTGGCGTATTTGGCGTCCCAGCGGATCCCGGGTATGAACTCGTCTATGAAGACGAAGTCGTTACGCATCGGCCTGCTCCGTCGGAGTCAGGGGCCGGGCGAGCGTCCCGGTCACCAGGCGGTCGATCACTTCGGGCAGCGGAACCCCGGCGGCGGCCATCATCCTCGGATATCGGCTGTACGAGGTCATGCCGGGGAATGTGTTGACCTCGTTGAGGACGACCTGTCCGTCGTCCTTGAGGAACAGGTCCACGCGAGCGAGTCCGCTGCAGCCCAGGGCGCGGTAGACGGCCTTCGCCACCTCCTGGACGCGTGCCCGGTGTTCAGTCGCAATATCGGCGGGGACGATCGGCGTCGAATTGTCGGAGCCGGTCTCGGGTTCGTCCTCCTGGTGTATCCGGAAAAATCCGTGGGACAGGGCGATGCGGTCGACTTCTCCCGCGGTCAGGTCCGTTCCGTCGCCCAGGATGGCGCATCCAACCTCGCTGCCGACGACTGCCTCTTCGACCAGGACTTTCGTGTCGTACCGCCGGGCGACGTCCAGCGCCGCCGGCAGTTCTTCCGCGTTCGCCACCTTGCTGACCCCGAAGGACGATCCCGAGCGGGCCGGCTTGACGAAGACGGGATAGGTGAGCCGGTCGGCGTCGATGTCCTCGCCCGCCGCGACCGTCCAGAAATTCGGCGTGGCGATTCCGGCGCCGGCGGCGACGACATAGGCGAGGGATTTGTCCATGCCCAGCGCGGAACTCTGGACGTCGCAGCCCACGTACGGGATACCGGACAGCTCGAGCAGGCCCTGGACCGCGCCGTCCTCCCCGAGTCTGCCGTGCAGGACGGGCACCACGACATCCAGGCCGATCGTCTCGTACTTCCCCTGATCGAGGACGAGCAGTCCCCGTACGCCGCGGTCCGGGGACAGCACGGCGGGCCGGTGTGCGCCACCGGCCCAGTCCGTGGCGGGGCCCTCGCAGAGTTTCCAGGCGCCGTTGCGCGTGATCCCGATGAAGTACGGCTCGTATTTGTCCGGGTCGAGGTTTCGTGCGATCTCCTGCGCGGACTTGATGGAAATGGGGTGTTCCTCCGAGCAGCCTCCGAAGAGGATCCCGACCTGAAGCTTGGCCTTAGGCATGCTGATTCCCTTTTTCGAAGTCGAGGCAGTTGGTGATCGAGTTCTCGATCATGTCGCTCAGGGCGCGGTCCGTGTAATGCGCGGTGTGTGGACTGATGAAGGCGTTCGGCATTTCCTGCAGCCGCAGCAGTGGCTTGCTGTCGATGGGTGCGTTCCGTCGGTCGGCGTAGAACACGCCTTCCTCGCCCTCGACGACGTCGAGGGCGACACCGCCCAGGCGCCCGTCCTCCAGTGCCCCGACCAGCGCGGTGGTGTCGATGAGGGCACCGCGCCCGGTGTTGACCACGAACGCGCCGGGTTTCAGCCGCTGGATGCGTTCGCGGTCGAGGAGGTGGTGCGTCTCGGCGTTGAGCGGCACATGGAGCGTGACGACGTCGCTCGACCTCAGCAAGTCATCGAGCGACACCTCGTCGCCGAGGTCACCGGATTCACCGGCACGGTTTCCGTACGCCAATATCCGGCATCCGAAGGCGCGGAGCCTTTCCACGACGGCCGTGCCAATGCGCCCCGTTCCGACCACGCCGACGGTCAGGTCGCGCAGATCCTTCCCCCGTACGTCGTGCAGCCGGTAGTCGTGCACATCCGTACGGCGGACAGTGGACTTGGCGTGGCGCACCGCCATCAGCAGCATCATCACCGTGTAGTCGGCGACACTGTCGGGGGAATAGCAGACGTTCCCGACGGAAATACCGACGCGGCCCGCATAATCCACGGCGATGTGGTCGTACCCGATGCTTCTTGTGGAGATGTAGGAGACGCCGACTCGGCTCAGCGCACGAAGCGTCGCCGGGGTGATCCGGGTCTTGTGTCCGACGCTGAGGCATCGGTTTCCGGATGCCAGGTGGACGTTGTCCTCCGACACCGCGAATTCTGTGATTGTCGGCGTCACTCCGAATCGGGGCGCCAGTTCCCGGAACCGTGCCGCTTCGTCCCGCCCGCATCCGAAAGCGGTGATTCCCACTGGTTCGCTGTAGGTCATACCTCCATTCAAGGAAACGGCGTGTTGCCGACGCGTATGCAGTTTTCGATACGCTGCCGATACGTTGTCGGCCCGCCGCGCCGGCCCGCGCGGTGTTCATCGAGCAGGCCGCCAGCCGGTCACGGTGGCTGTTCGCGATGGACGGCGCCACCCCGGCAAGCCGGGCCATGTCGGCGGCCGTCCAGGCGCGGCCGTCGAGCAGGGCTGGTCACATGGCGGCGCTGGTGCGGTCCGTCGGGAGGGCTGTCGCGCCGCAGGCTTCACCCCTCCGACGTCGACTCGTGACCCCGCCACGCGTCACCGAGTCCGTCCTGCAGATGGAGGCGCGCGCCTGCGCGCTCGCCGGGTGCGGAGGGTGGTTGCTGCAGTGCCGAGTGTGAGACGCAGCGCGTCCATGCCGCCCCGCGGGTCTGGAACCGACTGATTCACAACTTCCGCCGCTACCACAGCCTCTCCGCCGAGGCCGGACACGGCTTCCTGTCGGAGCACGCCTCTCGGGACCGCGCTCGCCGCCCGGCTTCGACCAGGATCTGCTGGGCCGGGCCCGCTTCTACAACGACGTGGCCCTGGTCGGCGCCCTGTGGTGGAATGGGCGGCCGATGCCTGGGTGGACCCGGTGTCCGCCGCCCGCGAGGCCCACGTGGTGCTCGGGCACACCGAACGCGGCATCCAGCGCGCCGAGAACGTGGCGCGCGAGAATGCTCACGATGCCGCGCAGCACGCGTGGGACATCCGGCGGATCCTGGCGTAAGTCGACAGGGCCTCACCACCCCCCGCATAGTCGGCGGGGCGCATATCACGACCGCGGGGACGTGCGTGCGGGCAGTTCCACCGTGATGCGCAGGCCGCCGGTGTCGCGCGGGGTGAGGGTGAGGGTGCCGTCGTGTGCGCGAGTGATGGTTGAGACGATGGCCAAGCCGAGGCCGACGCCCGTCTGGTTGGCGTGGATGCGCTCGGTGCCTCTCTGGAATGGTTCGGTGAGCGTCGAGACCAGGTGTGGAGGCAGTTTCTCGCCGGTGTTTTCGACCGTGAGCATCACGGTGCCGGAGTGGACGCCGGTTGTGACCCACACCCTGCCCTGTTCGGACAGGTTGTGGACGATCGCGTTGTGCACGAGGTTCATGGTCAGTTGCAGCAGGAGCGCCGTCGATCCGCTCGCGGGGGTGATGTCGCCGCGGGTCTCGATGGTGACGCCGTTCTTTTCCGCGAGGGGGAGCAGCGTTTCGGTGGCTTCTTCCGCCATGAGGGACAGGTCGACCTGTTCTCGGGTGAAGGATCGCTGGTCGGCTCGGCTGAGCAAGAGCAACGCTTCAGTGAGGTCGATCGCTCGGGTATTGACAGCATGGAGGCGGTCGAGGACTTCGCCGGTGTGGCGTGATGGATCGGTGCGGGCCACGTCGAGAAGTGACTTCGAGACGGCCAGCGGGGTGCGTAGTTCGTGCGAGGCGTTCGCCGCGAATCTCTGCTGCTCGGCGACGTGTGCTTCAAGCCGTGCGAGCATCGCGTCGAAGGCGTCGGCAAGTTCGCGGAACTCGTCCTCGCGGCCCGGCATCCGGATACGGTGCGAGAGCGATCCCGTAGCGGCCGTGCGGGTGGCGTTGGTGATGCGAGCCAGGGGGGCGAGCATACGACCGGCGAGGACCCATCCTCCCAGGAGGCCGAACACGAGGAGGAACACCATTACTGCGGCCGCCGTAGGCGCGAAACCCTGCACGAAGTCGATGACCGGGTTTCTTTTCCATGCCCCCTCTTCGTTGGTTTGCAACCACCCCTGTCGCAGGAGGAACACTGCTGCGGCGGCGAGCGCCAAGGCACCGGCGAGCATGAGGAATCCGGCGTAGCTGAGGGCGAGCTTGAGGCGGACACTTAATCCGGACGCCCTAGCCATGGTTCTCTGCCCCGTCTCCGGCCTGCGGCTGTGCATCGATTCGATAGCCGACGCCGGAGACCGTGGCGATGATCCACGGCTCACCGAGACGCTTGCGCAGTGCTGAGACGGTGATTCGGACAGCATTGGTGAACGGATCGGCGTTCTCATCCCACGCGCGCTCCAGAAGTTCCTCGGCGCTGACGACACCGCCCTCGGCGGCGATGAGGACCTCGAGTACGGCGAACTGCTTGCGCGTCAGCGCGACGTAGCGGCCGTCCCGGTAGACCTCGCGTCGGAACGGATCCAGCCGCAGCCCTGCGATCTCACGGACCGGAGGCCGGCTGTGGGCACGCCTGCGGTCGAGCGCTCGGAGCCTGAGGACGAGTTCCTGCAGTTCGAACGGTTTCGTGAGGTAGTCGTCGGCGCCGAGTTCGAAGCCGGATGCCTTGTCGTCGAGGCGGTCGGCCGCGGTCAGCATGAGGATCGGCATGCCGCTGCCCGAGGCGACGATGCGCTTGGCGATCTCGTCACCGGAAGGGCCGGGGATATCGCGGTCGAGGACGGCGATGTCGTATCTATTGATGCTCAGCATTTCCAGGGCGATGTCACCGTCGCCCGCGAGGTCGGCCGCGATCGCTTCCAGGCGCAGGCCATCGCGGATGGCTTCCGCCATATAGGGTTCGTCCTCGACGATCAACACACGCATACTCTCGATGTTACGAGGGGGCACATATCGTCCGCGTACCGAAAACCGCATACGCGCCGGCAACACCGTGCCACCGTCTATCAGTGCGTCGCGACCGCCTTCGACGAGCATCCCGGGAAGACAATCGGGGCCGTGACCTGTACGAACACCACCAACTTCCCACGAGATCCTGCCGTCATATCGTCGTCCGGCCACGCCCGGGTCGTGGCGCGACGGAGACGCAGCGCTGCCTCTTGAAGACGGACTCGGAGGGCATCGGGCTCGCGGTCTCCTCCCGCCGACACCACCGCGGAGGTGTGGATCCCCGTCGGTGAGGCGGCGGACCGCGCGGACCTCGCGTACGGAGCCGCCAGGTTCCTGCGGGGAGAGAACAGCTGCGCGGTCTTCGCCACCGGATCGGGGGCGTACCACCTCACCGGCTGACCGACGGCGACCTGAGCCCCCGATGCCGGTGGGCCGACGGTTGCGGCCGCGATGTCAGTGGGCGTCTCCAGCATGAACGATGCCGGAGTGTTGGGCCGAGTGTGCTGAACAGGCCCAAGACCCCGGCGCGTTCAGCGATCATACGGGCATCGCGACATCAGAACGTCAGGAGTGCTGTGCGATCGATCTTCGGGGATTCCGCCGCCGATCCGGAAACCGGGAGAGCCGCGGAGCGGCTCAGGACCGTCGAACAGTGGCGCTCCTACCTGGCTGAGTACGGTGCCGATGTTCTGCGGGTGTCGGCCGAGGGCGAGTTGTTCAACGTCAGCGACGAGCAGCGCGCCACCGGATGGTTGGGCTACGAGGGCGCGGACGAGGAGCGGATCGTGGCTCTGGAGGACCGGCTCGCAACCCGGCTCCCGCCCAGCTATCGCTCGTTCCTGGGCGCCTCCGACGGCTGGTCGCGTCTCGGCCCGTTCATGTATGAGATGCGTACGACCGGCGCCCTCGACTGGCTCGACGACGATGACGCCGACATGTACATGGGCACCTATGACGATGAGCCGGACGACGCGAGCAAGCACGTCAGGGCCCCCGTCCTGCTCATCGCGGACGAGGGCGACGCCCAGTGGTGGCTGCTGGACTCCGGGGACGTGTCGCAGGACGGGGAGTGGGCCGCGTACACCTGGTCGAGTTGGCAACCGGGTCTGAGCGACCGGTACGGGTCCTTCGCCGAGTTGGTCGCGGCGCAGCGCAACTCGTTCCAGGAACTCAAGGGCTACGAAGGCAGCGCCGTTGATCCAGATGGTGCCGAGCAGCTGGTGGCCGAGGGCCGTGCGCAGGCCCTGCGGGGCGAGGTCGAGAGGGCGGTGGCCACCTTCGAGCAGGCCGCCGTCAAGGGGTCGGGGGCCGGTGCCTACCTGGCTGTCATACTGAGCGCCTTCCTCGACTTGACCTACGCGCATCACCACGTCCGCAACGGCATCCTCGGGCGTCCGCATGTCATCGAGGCGGTCGGCCTCGAGCAGGTACGTGCGGAGGCCGTGCCGCTGTATCTGCGTCGCACGGTGGAGGAGTACGGACCTGGGAGGGACTTCTCGTCGGCGCTCGTGCCAGAGCTCCGTATGTCCGAGGGCAAGCCCGTCACGGACTGGATCCCCCACGCCGCCGCGTCCGCCCCGCCGACGCTTCCCGAATCCCCCGTCTTCCAGGAGGCTCTGGACGCGGCCCGGAGGATCGCCCTGTCCGGTGCCACCGACGACGCCTGGACCGTCCTCGAGGCCGCTCTGCCCCACTGGCACTCCGAGTCGTCGTACCGTATAGCCCCGGTCGTGCTCCTTACCGACCCGGCCTTCCGTGAGGTGATCACCGCACCCCGGGCCCGTCTCGTCGTCACCACACCGCGGGGCGAGGTGCGCGGGCGGCAGCAGCCCGAGTGACGGCGAGAGCTTCAGGCTCGCGCTTCGCGAGTGTGGGTGTCCGAGGCTTGAGTCAAGTAGGCCGATTGCGCCTCTGACCTAGGACGATGAGACTTGTCAAGGGTCCTGTTCGTCGTCAGGAAAGCTGCACTGAAGAAGCGTATCGGGTCGTACCCGCGTGTCCGCGTCGGCCACGTACCTGGTTGACCGTGCGTGCGCTGTTGGGTGCGTAATGACGCTGCCAAGTGAGCCAGGCGGAGGCGTGGTGACCGAAACGTATCTTGCCGATGTCGCGATTGCGCTCGACGTCCCGCGGGGGCCGCACCTGCTGTTCTCCGCCGTGGTGTTCGCGGTCGCGGCCTGTGTCGCCCTGCGGTACTGCCTGCCGGGCCCCGAGACCGACGCCGAACCGGCCGGTGAGGCCGACGCCGGGGACCGCGCCCCGGTGCCGGCCCGGTCCCCGGCGGCGGGATTGCGCACCGGCTGGGTGCTGGCCGCGCTCGTGCTCATCGCCACGGCCGGCATCCTCGTCGAGGACGCGGGCATGTCCTGGGCCACCCTTTACCTCTCCGACTCGCTGCACGCCACCGCGGCAATGGCCGCGTCCGGGTATGTCGCCCTGGTGGGCGCGCAGTTCGTCGGCCGGATCGTCGGAGACCGGCTCGTTGACCGCTTCGGGCAGCGCACGGTGGCCCGCTCCGGTGCCCTGATCGCCGCGGTCGGCAGGGCCTGGCCCTGGCCGCGCCGACGGTGCCCGGCACGGTCCTCGGGTTCGCCGCGGCCGGGTTCGGGGTGGCGACGCTGGTGCCGGCGGCCATGCACGAGGCCGACGAACTGCCGGGCCTCAGGCCCGGGTCGGGGCTGACCCTCGTCTCGTGGCTGATGCGGCTCGGCTTCCTGCTCTCCCCGCCGGTCGTGGGCCTGGTCGCCGACGCGGCGAGCCTGCGGGTGGGCCTGCTGGTGGTGCCGCTCGCGGGGCTTCTCGCCCTCGTGTGCGGCGTAGTGCTCCGGGCCCGGCGACGCTGAGCGGGGCCCCCGGGCGACACGCCGCCGCGCGTGTACGTACGTGCGCTTGCGGGGACTCGCGGGGATACGACCGGGCGCATGCCGACGGGCCACTTCGCGGGCGACTCCCGAACGGACCTCGAACGCATGCCGGCGGGCGGCCTCTGTCCGCAGTCCGCTCGCGAAGACCGCGCAGAGGAGAAGCCGGCTCGCCGCGGCGCGAACTGCGCGAGCCGCAGCGGACCGGGCGACGGCAGTGCTCCGTGCGAGGGCTTCAGCTGCCTGCTGCGCGGCGTCGGGGCAGTCGTCGTCGATCGCGACGCGGTCGAGCAGGTTGCCCTCGTGCCGCGTACAACACCCGTTGCCCCGATGCCTGCCCTCGCGTACCTTGCCTTCCGCTCGGGAAGTTCGGACTCTGGAGCGACAGGCCGGACGGGTGCGGAGAGACGGGAGCGGGAATGTGGAACAGGCGCGATGGTTCCGCGTGGGCTCCCGAGGTGGCGGCACCCACCAAGCCGCTGGTCCGGCATGGTGCAGCCCGTTCCGGTGACGCCCACGGGCACCGGTACTCCAGCACAGCCGGCCCGTTCTCTCCCGAGGCGGTCCAGCTGCTGCAGGGCAGCGCCGGGAATGCGGCCGTCTCCCGGGCGATGGCGCACCACGCGCCCGTCCCGACCGTGCAGCGGAAACCCGCAAATCCTCAGCGGGAAAAGAAGAAGCAGGCCAAGAGGGCCGAGAACCAGCGGATACAGCTGAACGAACCGCGCGACGCCAATCAGAAACTCGCGATCGCCACGTCGAACGGGCACGCGGTGGAGGCGCGGAGCGGACTGGGCAATGCCCCGAAGGACGTCCAGGACATGTACGCCAGGCTTCCCGAGGACGAAAGGCCTTGGAGCGGGCTGCAGCAGGCCGAGAACCGGAAGTTCGAGAACTGCGCCGAAGCCCAGCTCTACGTCACGCTGCTGGCCCGGAACAAGAATCCGAGATCCTTCGACCTCGCCACCTACGGCGCGGATGAGAAGGTCGCACCGCCGTGCAAGAACTGCGCGCAGTGGGTGCACAAGGCCTTCCGCTCCGTGGCGAAGGGAAACAGGCCCTACAAGCGGGAACGCAACTAGCCGGGCGGGCCAGGGCAGCGGCCCGAACACCCCGGAGTCATCACCTGGACACCTGCCCCGGCGACGACCCAGCGGCTCGTACTCCACGAGTCCGAAGCCCGGGACCGCGCGGCGGTCATCGAGCTGAACCCCCTCGCCGGGGACTGCGCGCCCGGCCCTCGCCGCCCTCGTCCCCCTGCGGGAAAGCGGCACCGTCCAGTACCTCGGCAGCCGGGTACCCGCCGGGGTCATGGTGATCCTGGCCGGGTCACCGCCCGCACGACCCTGCCGGTGGCCGAAGCCCGCGCCGCAGCCCCGCTCGCGGTCCTGGCCGCCGCCCTCGGCCTGCGCCTGTGGCGCCGCGACGCACTGCTGGGCATCCTCGGCGGCACCACCACCCACGTGCTCCTGACCGGCACGGTCGAACGTGGTGGGGCGAGGGTCGGAAAGCCGCCGCCGACGTCCTTGCCCGCTCGGCCGCTCGCGTCGCCCGACGCCCTTTCGCGGTGTCCGCGCCCCATGCCGCGCAGTCGGCGGGGCGCTCGAAGAGGGGGCTCAGGTGCGCCGCTGCGCCTCGTGCGTGCGCGGCCAGGGCATCCCGTGGAGGCGCTCGATGTCGGAGTTGAAACGTCGGAGGTAGTCGGCGAAGGCCGCGACGTCCTCCTCGGGCCAGTCGGCCATGATGCGGTCCAGGCTGGCGACGATGCCCGTGCGTTCCTCGTCGAGGCGCCGTTCACCTTCTTCGGTGATGCGGAACTTGCGGGCCATGCCGCCCTCGGGGTCGGGGATGCGCTCGACGAGGCCGGCGCGCACGGCGGCCGCGGTCTGCCGGTTGAGGGTGGAGGCGTCCAGCCCGAAGGCGTCGCCCAGCTGGCCGATGGACATCGGGCCCTGCGTGCGGATCCGGCTGAGCAGGATGTAGGCGCTGCGGTCCAGAACGCTGCCGGAGCGGCGGCCCTTGCCCTTGTGCAGATGCATGTAGCGGCCCAGCAGCATCTGCTCGAACTCCACCTGGTCCGTGGCCCTGTCCGCCGTGTTCACATGCCCTCTTCTCTGCGGTGCGTCTCCCTCGAGCTCACTCGATTCCATCATATGCAACAGACATAGAATGTGTTAGGTACATAGGATATGTATGATGCACGCTCGGTGCCTGTTCGAGGTGCCGGTTCCCATTGACCTTCGTAGAGGAGCACCACCATGGACGGCCCTCAGCCGACCACTCGCTCAGGCGCTGTCGTCGCGACGCTTGCGCTGGCGGGTACCGTGGCCGCGATCATGCAGACCCTGGTGACCCCGCTGATCGCGGAACTGCCGCAGATCCTGGACACCACGCCCTCGAACGCGGCCTGGGTGATCACGGTCACCCTGCTCGTGGCGGGTGTGTGCGTCCCGGTCTCCGGACGTCTCGGCGACCTGGTGGGCAAGCGGCGGATGCTGCTCGTCTGCGCCGTCCCGCTGGTGGTCGGCTCGGTGGTCTGCGCGCTCGCCTCGTCCGTCGTGCCGATGATCGTGGGCCGCGGTCTGCAGGGCATGGGCATGGGCATGGTGCCCCTGGGCATCGCGCTGCTGCGCGACGTCGTTCCGCAGGAGAAGCTGAGCGGCTCCATCGCCCTGGTCAGCGCCTCCATGGGTATCGGTGGCGCGATCGGCCTGCCCCTGGCCGCGGCCGTGGCGCAGTACGCGGACTGGCGTGTGCTGTTCTGGGGGTCGGCCGCGCTCGCCCTGCTGATCGGCATTCTGATCTTCGTCTTCGTCCCGGACGTGCCGGCCGGTGCGAAGGGACAGCGATTCGACACCCCCGGAGCCATCGGTCTCGCTATCGGCCTGGTCTCGCTGTTGCTGGCGATCTCCAAGGGCGGTGACTGGGGCTGGACCTCGGGCACCACGCTGGGCCTGTTCGCTCTGGCCGTCGTCACCCTCGCGGTCTGGGGCCTCTACGAGCTGCGCACCCGGGAACCGCTGGTCGATCTGCGCACCACCGCCCGCCCCCGCGTCCTGTCCACCAACGCCTCTTCCGTCCTGATCGGCGTCGGCATGTACGCGTTCATGCTGATCGCCCCGCAGCTCCTCCAGTTCCCCGAGGCCACCGGCTACGGCCTGGGCCAGTCGATGCTGGCCGCCGGCCTGTACCTCGCGCCCGGCGGTGTGATGATGATGATCGTCTCCCCGCTCGGCGGAAAGCTGATCAACGCCCGTGGTCCCAAGTTCACCCTCATCTGCGGCGCGCTGGTCATGGCCGTCGGATACGGGATCGCGCTGCCGCTCATGGGGACCGCCTGGGGCCTGATGGCCGTCGGTATCGTCATCAACAGCGGCGTCGGCCTCGCCTACGGCGCGATGCCCGCCCTGATCATGAGCGCCGTCCCGGTCTCCGAGACGGCCGCCGCCAACGGCTTCAACACCCTGATGCGCTCGCTGGGCACGACCATCGGGTCGGCGGTGATCGGCGTCGTCCTGGCGCAGATGACCATCACCATGGGCGGCCACACTCTCGCCTCCGAGGACGGTTTCCGCACCGGGCTGCTGATCGGCTGCGGCGTGGCCGTGGTGTCGGCCGCCGTCGCGCTGCTGATCCCCGCCGTGCGTACCGGTACCACCGGTGACTCGGCGGCCGGCAAGACCCCGGCCGAGCAGGCGCCGGCCAGCGCCTGAGCCGACCGCCGGCGCCCGGTGCGCCCACCCGCGTGCCGGGGTGGGTGCACCGGGCGCTGCTTTTCCCCTCGTAGCGCTCTTGAGTGTCAGCGGCTGCGCAGGGCGGCGAGTGTGTGGCCGAGGTCTGCGGCGCGGGGCGGTGGCTGCCTCGCGGGTGAGGTTCGCCTCGATCTCCTTCTGCCCCGCCTCCATGGGCCGCGTGATGTCCGGCGCGAACTCGAAGGGCCAGCCTCGAGACCGGTCGTCGAGGGGGGCGGCTCAGCGCCGGCGTTTCCTCCCCCGGGGCCAGGTCTCCGTCGGCGCCTCCGCGATGCTCATCGCTTCCGAGCGTGACCGGCGGCCGGAAGTCCGATGGTCCTGTACGCGCCGGGCTTGACCCTGACACGGTGACAACGTCTTCACTGCGGTCGAGGAGGTGGTCCCGATAACCTTGCCCGAACACGACACGAATGCGATGCGAGTCCTCCGGGGTCTGCAGGACGGCCGCGCGTCGGTGCGGCTGCGTACGGCTCTGGCGGCCGGTACGACCCCTGAGCCGCGACATGTCGGCAGGCTCGTCGAACGATGCGCGACCGAACCCGACTTCCACGTACGGGAAATGCTGACGTGGGCGCTCACCCGGCACCCGGCGTCGACAACGGTCCCGAGGCTGATCATCGAAGTGCGGTCGGAGTGTGCGCAGGCACGCAGTCAGGCCCTGCACACGCTGTCCAAGATCGGTGACCGCCGGGCATGGCCGGCGGTCACCCGGAATCTGCTGTCCGACGCCGACGACGAGGTGGCGCGCAGCGCCTGGCGGGCGGCGGTCGCACTGGTGCCGGACGGGGAGGAGTCCGAGCTGGCCGACGCGCTGTCGACGCAGCTCGGGCGCGGTGGACGTGAGACCCGGCTGAGTCTCAGCCGGGCACTGATCGCCCTCGGTGAGGTGGTCTTGCCGACGCTGCGCGCGGCGATGACGGACCCCGACCCCGGCGTGCGCGCGCACGCGATCGCCACGGAGCGGCTGATGCGCGACCCTGATGCCGGGTTCGAGTCCGCGATCGAGGAGGCGAAGCGCATCGTGGCCCTCGGCGGGAACGGCGGGAACGGCGGGAACGGCGAGAAAGGGGTGACAGGCGGTGCTGATCGGTGAGGTGGCACGGAAGTCGGGGGTCAGTGCCCGCATGCTCAGGCACTACGAGTCGCTCGGCCTGGTGCGGCCGACGGGCCGGACAGGGTCCGGCTACCGGGAGTACTCCGACGAGGACTGCCGGCGGATCTTCCACGTCGAGAGCCTGCGGTCACTGGGGCTGTCCCTGCGTGAAGTCGGGCGGGCGCTCGATGATCCCGGTTTCACGCCCTCCGACCTCGTCGAGGATCTGATCCGGCGGACGCGGGAGCGCATCGCGGCCGAGACGGAGCTGCTCACGCGACTGAGCCGGATCGGTACCGCGCGCCCCGAGGGATGGGAGGACGTCCTCCAGACCGTCACGCTCCTCCAGGCGCTGGGCTCACCGAGCGCGGGCAGGCGCCAGAGCGCGGCCCTGGCCTCCGCCGACGAGGTCACGGTGCCCGTGGAGGCACTGGCCGAGGCAGTGCTGAACGAGGCGGACGCCAACGTCGCCGGAGCCCTCCGCTGGGCTCTGGCGCAATCGGGTGCCGACGGCCTGGTGCCGTTGGCGGAGGGGCTCGGCTCACCGGTGGCCGAGGTGCGCCGGCGTGCGGTCCGGTCCATCACCGAGTTCCCGGACGGTGCGGCGACCGCACTGCTGCGGGACGCGCTCGCGCACCCGGACATCGCGGTCCGCAGGTACGCGGCTCTGGAGCTCGGGACGCGCGGGATGGCCGACGCGGTCCCCACGCTCGTCGACATGGTGGCCGAGGGGGCGAACGACGTCGACGCGGCGGATGTGCTGAGCACGCTGGCGAGTCGCCCGGCGTCGGCGGACCGGATCGCCACCGGGCTCGTCGACCGCCTCACCCGCGGTGCCGCGGAACCGTCCGCGCGCCGACGGCTGACACAAGCGCTCGCCGACATCCCGGGAGCCACGACGTCACGTGCGCTCGCGGAGCTGTCACGGGACGAGGACCGCGCCGTCGCGCTCACCGCCGCGTACCTTCTCAGAAGACGCGCCGCGGAGTGACGGAACCTCTCCCTGGTGCGCAGGGCCCGTGTGCGGTTTCTCTGACGGCGCGGATGGAGGGGAGCGGCACCGTGGAGCAAGCGATGGCATCGCTCCCGAGACGGACAGTCGGGCGCGACGCCGGAACCCGCGTCCCTGGAGCCCATGTTGATCGTCCGCGCCAGCACGGCGCCGGTCGGGCAGGCGGTGTTGGTAGGGCAGGCGGCGTCGGCCGGATAGAGGCAACCACGAGACGGGCAGCTGCCCGGCGCCCGCGCCTCAGTGAGAGGACGTCGTCTCGAGCCGCCCGGTGCCGGTCCGACGCCGGAGGCGGAGGAGGGGGCCGAGTGTCCATCGGCCCGGGCCGATGGCGGCGATCAGCAGGAAGGACCAGCAGAACATAGTAGCTAGTTCGCCGCCGTTCTCGATGGGGAAGAGCGCGTCGGACTGGTGCTCGGTGAAGTAGGCGTAGGCCATGGATCCGGAGCACAGGACGGCCGCGGGCCGGGTCCCCAGGCCGCACAGGACCAGTGCGCCGCCGAGCAGTTGGACGACCGCGGCCCACCAGCCGGGCCACTCGGCCAACCCGGGCCCGGCTCCGTGCGGACCGCCCAGCACGTCGAACAGGGACGCGGCTCCATGACAGGCGAACAGCAGTCCTACGACGATGCGGAAGAGTCCGATCACGTACTCCCGGCTGCGTTCCAGCGCTTCCATCGGCGGTGCTCCTCTCTCGCTGGGCGACCGCGGAGGACTGGCCGCCAAGGGGCGATGCAGGCTGATCCCGGCCCCAAGCCGACGCTCCCGCTTGTCGGTCCACTTCGCTCAGGCCCTTGACCGGATCCCGTCCATGACTATGGTCTAGACCTAGTGACGTTAGGTCTAGACCTATATCGGCCTTCGTCCTCGGTCGCCGGCGCCGGTCGCACCGGTGGCGGCGGGCCTCGCGGGCGGCGGCACGGACGTACCGGACGGAAAGGTGTGGCATGAACATGAAAAGACGGGTGGCTCTCGCGGTCGGAGCTCTGGTCGCTCCCCTGCTCGCGGTCAGCCTGCCGGCGAGCACGGCGAACGCCCATGGCTGGGTGACCTCGCCCGGAAGCCGACAGGACCAGTGCGCCGCGGGCGTCGTCGACTGCGGCCAGATCAAGTACGAGCCGCAGAGCGTCGAAGGGCCGAAGGGCCTGCGCAGCTGCAGCGGCGGAAACAGCCAGTTCGCCGAACTCGACGACGACAGCCTGGGCTGGCGGGTGACGCCGGTCGGCGCGACGCACACCTTCACCTGGCACCACACGGCGCGGCACGCCACCGACACCTGGCAGTACTTCATCGGCAACCAGAAGATCGCCGAGTTCGACGGCCACGGCGCACAGCCCGCCCCGGACGTGAGCCACCAGGTGAACTTCGGAGGCCTCAGCGGCCCTCAGAAGGTACTCGCGGTCTGGAACGTGGCGGACACCGGCAACGCCTTCTACTCCTGCATCGACGTCAACATCGGCGGCGGTGGTGACGGCGGTGGTGACGGTGGTGGTGACGGTGGTGGTGACGGTGAGCCGGGCGCCTGCACCGCGCCGCTGTGGAGCGCCGGGAGCGTCTACACCGGCGGCGACACCGTCTCCTTCGGCGGCCACAACTGGCGCGCCAAGTGGTGGGTGACGGGTGAGGAACCCGGTACCAGCGGTGAGTGGGGCGTCTGGGAAGACCTCGGAGCCTGCACCGCCGCGTGACCGAGGCGGGTCGGCGCGCGCTCGGCGGGGCGCGCGCCGACCTGGCCGGGGGCCGGGCCCGGTACCGTCAGCGACTGCCGGGCAGGGACGGGTCGCCGGGCAACGTGGGCAGGTACCGGGGCGCCCGCCAGGCGTCCAGCCGGTCCTCCACCGCCGCCCCCAGCGACAGCAGTTCGGCGTCCTGGCGGTCGCCCGCCATCAGGAGCAGCCCGACCGGCAGTTCGTTCACGGACCCCGCGGGCACGGACAACGACGGGTACCCGGCGACGGCGGCGGGGGTGGAGGACGGGATCACGTCGTTGTCGCCCCGCGCGCAGTCGGTCGTCCACGCGGGCGGATTCGCCGGAGAGGCGATGGCGTCCAGGTGGTGCGCGGCCATGGTCTCGTCGATGGACCGCTGGGAAAGATCCGTCAACTCGGCGCGCATGGCCCGGTATCGCGGGTCGGTGGTGGGCGGTGCGGCCAGGGCCTGCTCGAACAGCTCCTGGCCGGAGAAGCAGGTCCGTTCGGCCGGGTGCGAGCGGTTGAACTCGATCAGCTCGGCGAGGTTCCGGGGCCCCTCACGGGTGGCGAGGTAGGCGTCGATGTCCCGGTGGAACTCGCTCAGCAGGGCAGGGAACTCGAGTTCGGCGAGTCGCTCCTGATGGGGCGGGACCACCTCGACGACCTGGGCACCCGCGGCGCGCAGTCGTTCCGCTGTGCGGGTCATCAGCGCGTCCACCTCCGTGCCGAGCGAGGGAAGCCGCCACAGGCCGATCCGCTTGCCGCGCAGGCCGCCGGGGCGCGCGCCCGCGTCCGGGAGCGCGGCAGCGCTGCCGGCGCGCACGGTGTCACGGCCACTGAGCACCGCCAGGGTGAGCGCCGCGTCGACCACGTTGCGTGCCATGGGGCCGGCCGTGTCCTGTTCGGCGGAGATCGGGACGACGCCCGACCGGCTGACCAGTCCGAGGCTGGGCTTGTGGCCGACCACCCCGTTCATCCCGGCCGGGCACACGATGGAGCCGTCCGTCTCGGTGCCGATCGCCACCTGTGCCAACGACGCGGCGAGCGCGGCGGCCGAACCGGAGGACGAGCCGCAGGGGTTGCGGTCCAGGACGTACGGGTTGTTCGTCTGTCCGCCTACCGCGGACCATCCCGATGTCGGTTTCGCGGCACGGAAGTTGGCCCATTCGGACATGTTGGCCTTGCCGAGGATCACCGCGCCCGCCGCCCGCAGCTTCCGCACCAGAACGGCGTCCGTTTCCGGCGGACTCGCGGCCAGCGCCAGCGACCCGGCCGTCGTCGGCATGTCGCGGGTGTTCACGTTGTCCTTGAGCAGCACGGGGATGCCGTCGAGCGGGCCGAGGACCTTTCCGTGGCGGTGCCTGAGGTCGCTGGCGGCGGCCTGGCGCAGGGCCGTCGGGCTGGTGCGCAGCACGGCGTTCAGCTTCGGGTCGATGGCTTCGATCCGCCGCAGGTACGCCCGGGTCAGCGCCGACGACGTCAGTGACCCGCGCTTCATGCGTACCTGCAACTCGGGGATCGTCACCGTGTCGAGGTTCACTCCGTGGACGAGCGGCGCGCCGACGGGCGGCAGCGGTCCGCCGGTGCCCGGTCCGGCGGCTGCCGCGCGCTGCCCCGGTGCCCCCGCCGTCAGAAGCGGGGCGACGACCAGGGCAGCGGTCAGGGCCGCGAGTTCTCTCTTCTTCATGGGGCACAGCCCACTCCACGGCACCACGCGGCGCAAGGGGCCGTCTCATACCACGTTGACCCCCATGGCGGTGACGAGGACGGCGGCCTGTTCGAGGCTGACGGTGGCCTGGCCGAGCTGAACGGTCAGGGGGTCCAGTGCGGACAGATCGCTGCCGCGCAGGTCGCAACGGATGAGGTTGGCGCTGTGGAGCTGGGCGCCGGAGAGATCGACGTCCGTGACGCGGGCGTAACGGAGGTCCGACAGATCCCTCCCGTACCAGTCCGCGGAGCGGATGACGTGGTCAGGGGTGGCCGGGGGTGTGGGTGCTGTCGTCATGGTTTGGTTGAACCACCGTTCAACATAAAATGGGAACCGAGGCCCGCGCCGGGCACCTCCGCAGGAAGGCCCGCCGTGTCCCGCACCCCCAAGCCTGCGCGGACGCCCCCCGGTCGCCGCGGCGGGAAAGCGGCCGGTAGTGCCGAAGGGGTTCTGTTTTTCCGTAAGCAGGTGAAAATAGAGGCATAGGTCCGGCCATTCGCGCATCCGCACCTTCCAGGAGGGTCGTCATGGATCCATGGCTGATCTGGCTGATCGTCGCGGCGGTCCTGATCCTGGCGGAGATCTTCACCCTCACCGCCGCCCTGGGAATGCTGGGCGCGGCCGCGCTGATCACGGCGGGATCCGCGGCGGCCGGACTTTCACCGCCTTTCCAGTTCCTGGTGTTCACCGTCGTCGCCACGGTCACCGTTCTCTTCGTGCGCCCCATCGCGCTGCGCCACGTCCTCCAGCCCCAGGCGGAGCGATTCGGTGTGGACGCGCTGGTCGGCCAGGCCGCCTACGTCGTCTCCGAGGTGACGGGCATGGAGGGCAGGGTCCGTATCGGCGGCGAGGAATGGACGGCCCGGTCCTACGACGAGACGCTGGTGATTCCTCGGGGAAAGACCGTCGACGTCATGGAGATCAGCGGATCCACCGCCCTCGTCTACCCCCGGGAGTGACCATGGAAGCCTCGGCGTTTCTCGTCGCCGGTGTGATCGTCGCGCTTCTCGCGGTTTTCACCGTCGTGCGGGCGGTGCGCATCGTGCCCCAGGCCCGCGCCCGCAATGTCGAACGGCTCGGCCGCTACCTTCGCACGCTGAAACCCGGCCTCAACCTCGTCATCCCGTACATCGACCGCGTCTATCCGGTGATCGACCTGCGGGAGCAGGTCGTCTCCTTCAAACCGCAACCGGTCATCACCGAGGACAACCTGGTCGTCGAGATCGACACCGTGCTGTACTTCCAGGTCACCGATCCGCGTGCGGCCTTCTACGAGATCGCGAACTTCCTCCAGGCGGTGGAGCAGCTCACCGTCACCACGTTGCGCAACGTCGTCGGGTCCATGGACCTGGAGAAGACCCTCACCTCACGCGACACCATCAACAACCAGCTCCGCGGGGTGCTCGACGAGGCCACCGGCAAGTGGGGGCTGCGGGTGAACCGGGTGGAGATCAAGGCCATCGACCCGCCGCAGTCCATCAAGGACGCGATGCAGAAGCAGATGCGGGCCGAGCGGGACAAGCGGGCCGCGATCCTCGGCGCGGAAGGGCAGCGTCAGTCGCAGATCCTCACCGCCGAGGGCGACAAGCAGGCCGCCGTCCTGCGCGCGGAGGGCAACCGGACCGCCGAGATCCTCAAGGCCGAAGGGCAGTCCCGGGCCATCGACGAGGTCTTCCAGGCCGTGCACCGCAACGATCCCGACCCCAAGCTCCTCGCCTACCAGTACCTCCAGGTGCTTCCTCAGCTCGCGCAGGGTTCGGGCAGCACCTTCTGGGTCATCCCCAGCGAGGTCACCTCCGCGCTCCAGGGGGTGTCCCGCGCCTTCACCGAAGCGCTGCCCCAGTCACCCGCCACCCGCGAGAAGCCTTCCGAGGAGGGCGTCGCCCAGGCGGCCAACGACACGGCGCAGGCCGCTGAAGCCGCCGCCCAGGCACTCGCCGACGCGGCCAGGGCCAACGGTGTGACGTCCGAGGCGCTGCGCCCCCGTCCGGCGACCGAGGACCGGTGAGAACAGCCCCGGTCGCCGTCGGGTGGGGCACACTCGAATACAGGGGTGTTCGCCTGCGGATCATTGCGAGGCCCGCATGTTCGATGTGCCGTACTGGCTTTGGATGACCTTCGTCGCGATCGTGGTCGTGTCGCTCGTCGTCGACCTAGTGGCCCACCGCAGTGCCCATGTCATCGGGTTCAAGGAAGCGGCGGCCTGGAGCGGGCTGTGGGTGGGGCTCGCCCTTGTCTTCGGCGCGGTCGTCTTCCTCGTCCTCGGCCCGGCGGCGGGCACGGAGTACACCACCGCGTGGCTGCTGGAGAAGAGCCTCTCGGTCGACAACCTCTTCGTCTTCGCCCTGATCTTCGCCTACTTCAAGGTGCCCCGCGCCTACCAGCATCGGGTTCTCTTCTTCGGCGTCATCGGCGCCCTGGTGTTCCGGGGCATCTTCCTCGCCGCAGGCGTGGCCGTGGTCAGCCGGTTCACCGCTGTCCTGTTCGTCTTCGCGGCCGTCCTCTTCTACAGCGTCTACAAGATCCTGAAGGGAGAGGAGGAGAGCTTCGACCCGGGCCGGAGCTTCGCCGTCCGGCTCCTGCGCAAGGTCATCCCGGTGCGTGACACCTACGCGGGCCCGAAGTTCTTCGTGAAGGAGGCGGGCAAGCATGTGGCGACGCCGCTGCTCGCCGTCGTCGCCGCCATCGAAGCGGCGGACCTCATCTTCGCCGTGGACAGCGTGCCGGCCGTGCTCGCCGTCAGCGACGACGCCTTCATCGTCTACACCAGCAACGCCTTCGCCATCCTCGGCCTGCGGGCCCTGTACTTCATGCTCTCCGGACTGCTGGACCGCTTCCACTACCTGAGCAAGGGCCTGGCGATCATCCTCGGGTTCATCGGCGTCAAGCTCATCCTCCAGGCGATGCACGAGATCGTCAGCCCGTCCGTGCCGGAGATCCCGTCCGCGGTGAGCCTGGCGGTCATCGTCGTGGTGCTGGCGGCGTCGGTGGTCCTGAGCCTGCGGCGCCCTCCCGACGCGGCGGACGGAAATGCGGGAGGCGGCCCCGAGGAGGAGTCCCTGACGCCACCCCGAGGAAGGCGGCAGGACTCCCGGTGAAAGGCCGACGCGGCGCCGATTGTCCCCGCCGAACATATGAACGTAAAGTAGGGGCAAAGGCTATTCGAAGGCTCTTCACGGCGTGGACGTGAGAATCATGAGCAGTCACCCGCAGCAGACCGAAACGACGCAGACCGCGACGCGCCGGACGGCAGCGCGGCAGTCCGAAACGCAGCGCGGGCACGTCTGCCCGTCCTGCGGCCACCATGTGCCCGCGGAGATCAAGCGGCACAAGACCCTCGGGATCTACGTCCCGGTCTGGCACCCGGGCACCTGCCACAACCCGGACTGCGACGCCCACACCTGACCGACGCCGGTGATCCCGTTCCGGTGCGGCACGTGTCGGCCACCACCGCGGTTTCGCACAGGCGGACGGACCTGCTCCTGGCCGAGGGCGGGCCGGTGATGCGCCGGCCGTCGGGCGCGGTCAGTGACGGCGGGGAGGGCATCCCGGACAGCGTCCTGCCGCACGTCTTCGACCGTTTCTGCACGGACAGTGCCCGGGCCCGCAGCGAGGGCAGCGGCCTCGGGCCGGCCATCACGACGGAGAACGCGCGCCTGCACGGCGGCACCCTCCGGGCGGCCAACCATCCGCACGGCGGCGCCGTCTTCACGGTCGTCCTCCCACTGCGACCGGACGGGGTGGAGGACGGGGCGGCGCACGCGGCGAAGGAGGAACAACCCTGAACCACCCGCCGACGCCGCCACCGGCGACCACGGCGGGCTCGGGCATGGGACCGGTCGGCGGCAGTGTCCGACGCGGGCTTTCCCTTCTGCTCGCGGCGGCGCTGCTCTTGCTCTCCTCCGCGTGCGGAATCCCCGCGACCGGCGTGGTCGAGGCGGGGGAACCTGCGACCGGCGTCCTGGAACCGGGCAGGACCCCCACCCCGTCCGAGGCGCCGAGTCCGCGGCCGTGCCCGTCACGACGGTGCCCCTCCTTCGTCAGGGACGGGACCCTGGTGGCGGTTGCCCGCCAGCTGTCCGGCACGACCGACCTCGGCAGCACCGTACCCATGCTGTTCAAGGGGCCGGACGACCAGGAGCGCAGGGAAGGCTGACGACCGAACTGCCGCCGTCCGCCGTGGCGCCCACCGTCCGGACCGACGCAGCAGCGGTCGTCGTCCAGCTGCCGCGGACCGTCGGAGGCCTCGGCGACACGGCCGTCGACCAGTTGGCCTGCACGGTCGCCGTCGCCCGTCTGCGCCAGGACCCGGCGCTGGGAAGCGCGCAGGTGACCGTGGAGCAGCCCGGCGGCCGGCCGGCGGGCCGTTCCAGCCACGACTGCCCGACCGGTGAGGCCCGCGAGGCCGACGGGGCGGGCGGCTCCGGCGGAACCGGCGGCTGACGCCCCACAGGCAACCCGAAGGATCTTCTTCCCCTCCTCCAACGAGGGGCGTCCGCACGGGCGGAGCCCCGACCCGAGGTATTGAGGAGCGGATTCTTGATACGTGCTCGAAAGACATGGGCCGCCGCCATAGCGGTGCTGACGGTGGTGGGAGTGGCGCCCGCCGCGGCTCAGGCCCGGCCGCAACCGCCCGGTGCCGCTTCCGTCCAGGCCGCACCGAACGGCACCGCGGACCTGCCGCCCGGCTGGCGGATCACCGGCAGCGGTGAGGCAAGAGCCCTGGAGTGGCACTCCCCGCGGGCCGTCCCGCCCGGCGACGCCCGGGTGGAGTTCCGAACCGACGGCCGCCTGCTCGGCGTACCGGAACCGGACAAGGACGGCCGCACCTTCCGCTTACCCCTGGACGGCACGGAAACGGCCGCCCTGAACGGGCTGACGGACCTCCAAGTCCTCGCCGCCGGCCGCCGGCTGGACGAGGAACCCGGTGCCGCCGCCCGCGAGCGTCGCTCCACCGACTCGCCCCCGGCGAAACTCCCGCCCCAGCTCCCCGCCGGCACCGTCGACCCGGGCACTCCCGGCCGGTTCGCCACGACCACCGGCGAGTACACGCTCGACCCCGTCCGACTGCCGGGCCTCCCCGCCCCGGTGGAGATGCGCGGCCTGGTCGTCGCGCCGAAGGGAGCGACCGGCAAGCGCCCCCTCGCGCTCTTCCTGCACGGCCGCCACGCCACCTGCTACGTCCCCGGCCAGGGCGAGGAAGCCGTCACGATCGACTGGCCCTGCGCGGACGACGCCCGGCCCATCCCCAGCCACCGCGGCTACCTCCGGGACCAGGAGCTGCTGGCCTCCCAGGGCTATGTGACCGTCTCGATCTCCGCCAACGGCATCAACGGCCAGGACGGCGACGTCGAGGACGGCGGCGCACAGGCCCGCTCGTCGCTGGTCCGCTCGCACCTGGCCCGCTGGGCGGACTGGGCCGCCGGGCCCGCCACCGCCCCGACGGCCGTACGCCAGGGTCCGAGGGCCGACCTGTCCCGCGTCCTGCTCGTCGGCCATTCACGCGGCGGCGAAGGCGTCGACCGGGCCGCCATGGACAGCCTCTACCCGCCGCCCGCGAGCCAGGACGGCCACCCGGCACGCGCCCGCTGGAACATCCGCGGCACCGTACTCATCGGCCCCACCGCGTTCGGCCAGAACCCGGTACCGGACGTGCCGTCACTGACGATCCTGCCGGGCTGCGACGGCGACGTCTCCGACCTCCAGGGGCAGCTCTACGTCGACGGCACCCGCGGTGTGAGCCGGGGCCGGGCGCTGCACAGCGCGGTCCACATCACCGGCGCCAACCACAACTACTTCAACAGCGAGTGGACGCCCGGCCGGGCCGAGGCGCCCGCGAGCGACGACTTCTGGGACGACCCCGAGGACCGCGACCCGGTCTGTTCCGTGGGCAGCCCCACCCGGCTCACCGCCGAGCAGCAGCACCGGGCCGGCGCGACCTACGTCGCCGCCGCCGCACGGCTGTTCGTCGCCGGTGACGACCGGGTGCGCGAGCTGATCGACGGCACCGGCCGCCGCGCCCCCTCGGCCGACCCCGCGCGGGTGCTGACGCACGCGGTGGGTGCCGGCCGCGGTGCCGGATTCCTGCCGGACGGCGGGGTGGAGGTGACCGGCGGACGCCTGTGCTCCGCGATCGACCCCGACCCGGGCGCCGCCTGCCTCGGCGAGGACGCGCGCGGTTCCTCACCGCACTTCGCGTACTGGCATCCGGAACGCGAGACCGGCCGCGGCGCGGTCGCCCTGGACTGGTCCGCACCGGGCACCGCTACCCGTGTCCGGCCCGGCGCCCCCGTCTCCCTGAAGGGCGCGAAGAGCCTGGCCCTGCGCGTCATCGTGCCGCCGGGCAGCACCGGCACCCGGCTCGACGTCTCCGTCACCGACACCGAAGGCAGGCGTGCCACCCTCGGCCAGGTCCGCGCCGACGGACTGCCCGGCAGCGCACGCACCGCCTCCTACTGGGCGCAGGAACTGCGCGTACCACTCGCCACCGCCGGCCGCACCGGAGTCGACCTGCGCCGCATCACCACACTGGAACTGACGCCGCGTTCCCGCTCGGGCCAGGCATGGCTGATGGACGCCTACGCGTGGCAGCCGGGCACGCCCCAGGTGCGGCCGGCCCCGCTGACCCGTGTCGACGTCGGCCGGACGAAGGTGGAGGAGGGCGACTCGGGCGTGCGTACCTACCAGATACCGGTGCGCGTCTTCGGCCAGGGCGGCGGCACGGTCAGGATGTACGTCGTGGACCCGGTCACCGGATCCGCCGAGGACCGCCTGATCACCGTCCGCCCCGGCAGCCCCGGCATCGACGTGACCGTGCGGGTGGAGGGCAACGAGCGGTACGCCTGGGACACCTCCCACGACGTGCTGGTGAAGGCCGTACGGGGCTCGGTCGTCGGCTCGTACGCCGGCGGCGTCACGGTCGAGAACGACGACCCGATGCCCGAGATCAGCGTGACGCCGGTCGCCGGCACGGTGACCGAGGGGCAGCCGCTGCGCTGGCGGGTCTCGCTGTCCGAGCCCGCCGACGTGGATCTGGGCCCGACGCTGACGGCGGTGCCGGACGACGCCCGTCCCGAACTGTCCACCAAGGACGTCGACCGCGACTGGCTGCTGAGGAACGCCTGGGACGTCCCCGACGGAGAGGTTCCGCTGTCCCGGCTGGAGTACTTCTCGCTGTGGGCCCCGGTCGCGCCCGGTGAGACGGACGCCGAGGTGACGGTGCCCACGATCGGCGACGAGGTCACGGAGCCCGCGGAGTACATCGGCTTGCAGAGTTGGGACGCGGAGGGCGAGCCGCAGGGCCCGGTGCTGACCGGCACCGTGCTCGACGCGCCGTAGCCCGCACCTCACCGCGCACGCGGGTCCGGACCCGGCGCCGCCCGGCCGGGCCCGCGTGCACGTTCGCCCCCTGCCTCACCACCGGTGGGCGGCGGGGGTACCCGCCAGGTGGATGAGGGGCCGAACGCCTGGCACCGGCCCGGCGTGGCCGTATGCCCGAGCCCACAGCGCGTGGGTACCCTCCGCCGCATGGCGGTGGACGAGAGGACGGAGCCGCCGCGCCGGGCACCGGCGCGGCAGCGGACCAACCGCACGCTCGGCCGGGCGCTGGCCCGGTGGGCGACCACGACCGATCACAAGGTGATCGGCAACCTCTACATGACGACGTCCTTCGGGTTCTTCCTCTTCGGCGGTGCCCTCGCCCTGCTGATGCGTGGTGAACTGGCCCGCCCCGGCCTCCAGCTGTTCACCACGCACCAGTACAACCAGCTCTTCACCGTCCACGGCACGATCATGATGCTGCTGTTCGCGACCCCGCTGTTCGCCGGGTTCGCCAACGCGGTCATGCCGTTGCAGATCGGCGCCCCGGACGTGGCGTTCCCCCGGCTCAACGCGCTCTCGTACTGGCTGTACCTGTTCGGCGGCCTGATGGTGGTGGCCGGGTTCCTGACACCCCAGGGAGCGGCCGCGTTCGGCTGGTTCGCCTATGCGCCGCTGAACAGCGCCGTGTTCAGCCCGGGGGCGGGTGGTGACCTGTGGACCATGGGCCTGGTCGTGACCGGGGTGTCCACCACGCTCGGCGCGGTCAACTTCATCACCACCATCCTGTGCCTGCGCGCCCCCGGCATGACCATGTTCCGGATGCCGATCTTCACCTGGAACGTGCTGTTCACGTCGATCCTGGTGCTGCCCGCCTTCCCCGTGCTCACCGCCGCGCTGCTCGCGCTGGAGGCAGACCGGAAGTTCGGCGCGCACATCTTCGACGCGGCGAACGGCGGGGCGCTGCTGTGGCAGCACCTGTTCTGGTTCTTCGGACATCCTGAGGTGTACATCGTCGCCCTGCCGTTCTTCGGCATCGTCTCCGAGATCATCCCGGTGTTCAGCCGCAAGCCGATCTTCGGCTACGTCAGCCTGGTCGGCGCCACCATCGCCATCACGATGCTGTCCGCCGTGGTGTGGGCCCACCACATGTTCGCCACCGGCGCGGTGCTGTTGCCGTTCTTCTCCCTGATGTCGTTCCTCATCGCGGTGCCGACGGGAGTGAAGTTCTTCAACTGGATCGGCACGATGACGCACGGCTCGCTGTCCTTCGAGACACCCATGCTGTGGTCGTTCGGCTTCCTGATGACGTTCCTGCTCGGCGGCATGAGCGGTGTCCTCATCGCCTCCCCGCCCCTGGACTTCCATCTGACGGACTCGTACTTCATCGTCGCCCATCTGCACTACGTGCTGTTCGGCACGGTCGTCTTCGCGATGTTCGCCGGCTTCTACTTCTGGTGGCCGAAGTTCACCGGCAAGCTGCTGGACGAACGCCTCGGCAAGATCCACTTCTGGACGCTCTTCGTCGGTTTCCAGACCAGCTTCCTCGTCCAGCACTGGCTCGGCGAGCAGGGCATGCCGCGCCGCTACGCCGACTACCTGGCCGCGGACGGATTCACCGCGCTGAACACCATCAGCTCCATCGGTGCCTTCCTGCTCGGCCTGTCCACGCTGCCGTTCCTCTACAACGTGTGGCGCACCCGCCGGTACGGCGCGAGGGTGGAGCACGACGACCCGTGGGGCTACGGGCGCTCCCTCGAATGGGCCACCTCCTGCCCGCCCCCGCGGCACAACTTCACGTCGCTGCCCCGGGTCCGCTCCGAGTCCCCGGCGTTCGACCTGCACCATCCCGACATCAGCCGACGCGACCAGCGGCACGAGCAGAGGAAGCAGGAGCGTTGAGGACCGAAGCCCGTCTGTTCACCGGCGTGGCGGCCTTCTTCGCCGTCACCGCCGCCGGCTACGGCTGGTTCTCCCACGAACCGGCCGGCACCGCCGCACTGACCGTCGCCTTCCTGATGGCCTCGCTCGTCGCGTTCTTCCTGCGCGTGCAGTACCGCAAGCGCGGCCCGCGGGCCCAGGACCGCGGCGACGCCGAGGTCCTGGACACCGCCGGTCCGCTCGGCTTCTTCCCGCCGCACAGCCCCTGGCCGATCACCGCCGCCCTGGGCGCCGTCGTCCTCGGACTCGGCATCGTCTACGGCCTGTGGCTCGCCCTGATCGGCTTCGGCGTGCTCGCCCTCGCCGTGTTCGGCCTCGTCTTCCAGTACGCAGGCCGGGACGCTCAGCGCTTCAGCTCACCCGGGGAGGAATCCGGCTCCGGCTCCTCGGGTCCCGCCTCCTCCACGTCGACCCGGTCGCCGTAGTACCACCCGCTGAGCGTCGCCCGCAGCCGCCCCACGTGCGGCGCCTCATCCCCGGGTGCCGTCGGCGCCAGCGGCTGAGGCTCCCGCCGCGACCGCAGCACGTACCGCTCCCGGGCGTCGAGGGGCGCATGACTCTCGACGTAGCCCCCCGCGAGCGTCTGCCGCAGCTGCCCCGTCTCCGCCCCCTCGTCCAGCCGCTCGCGCTCCCGCTCCTGCAGCGCCAGGCAGACCCGCTTGGTCACCATGGACGCGACCGGCGGGAGCAGTACGAGGGAGACCCGGAACACCCAGGTCAGCAGGTTGACCGAGACGTCGAGGACATGGGCGATGATGTCGTTGCCGCCCGCCAGGAGGAGAACCGCGTAGAAGCAGATCGCGGCGACGCCCAGCCCGGTCCGCACCGGCCTGTCCCGGGGCCGGTCGCACAGGTGGTGTTCCTCGTGGTCGCCCGTCACCCAGCGCTCGAAGAACGGGTACGCGTACAGCACCGCGAACAGGGCTCCCGGCAGCACGACCGCCGGCAGCAGGACGTTCCACATGACGGTGTGGCCCGCCACCGCCGTCTCGAACGGCGGCATCAGCCGCAGCGATCCCTCCAGGAAGCCGACGTACCAGTCCGGCTGCGAGCCGAAGGAGACGACGTCGGGCCGGTAGGGGCCGTAGGCCCAGATCGGGTTGATCTGCGCCACCGCCGCGAGCACCGTCAGGACGCCGAAGACCATGAGGAACAGGCCGGCCGAGCCGGCCGCGAACTGCGGGAACATCGGCTTGCCGACCGCGTTGCGGTTGGTGCGGCCGGGCCCCGCCCACTGAGTGTGCTTGAGGTAGAAGACCAGGACCAGATGGAGCGTCAACAGGGCCAGCAGCAGCCCGGGGACGAGCAGGATGTGCAGCGAGTACAGCCGCGGGACGATGTCCTCGCCCGGATACTCGCCGCCGAAGGCGAACATGCTGATGTACGTCCCCACCACCGGGATGGACAGCATGATGCCCTGTGCGATGCGCAGCCCCGTCCCGGACAGCAGGTCGTCGGGGAGCGAGTAGCCGGCGAAGCCCTCGACGAGCGCCAGCAGGAAGAGGGTCACGCCGATCAGCCAGTTCACCTCACGCGGCCGGCGGAACGCCCCGGTGAAGAAGACCCGCAGCAGATGCACTCCGATGGCGGACAGGAACACGAGGGCCGCCCAGTGGTGCAGTTGGCGCATCAGCAGTCCGCCACGCACGTCGAAACTGATGTCCACCGTCGAGCGGTACGCCTCCGACATGTTCAGCCCGAGCAACGGCTCGTACGACCCGTCGTAGACGACCTCCGTCATCGAGGGCTCGAAGAACAGCGTCAGCCAGACGCCGGTCAGCAGCAGCACGACGAAGCTGTAGAGGGCGATCTCGCCCAGGAGGAACGACCAGTGCTCGGGGAAGGCCTTGCGCAGCAGCCCCCCGCCCTCACAGACGGGGAGCCGCCCGTCGGCCCGGTCCACGGTGCGTTCCGCCCAGCGGCGGGCCCGCACACCCGCGCGGGCCCTTCTCCTCTTCGCCAGCACGGCGGCATGGGTTCCCCGCTGCCCGTTTCGGAAACTGCGGTGCGGCCCGCTTACGGGTCCGTGGCCGGACCATCCCCGAAACCCATTGGGGTGGTTCCGCGTGCACCATGCCGGGTCAGGTTCGAGTCTGAGGGCATGAGCATCCGTCCATGGGTCGTCGTGGAGACGCCGGACAGCCGTGGTCTTCGCCGTATCACCATCGGCGGCGAGACGGTCGGCACTGCCTGGTCATCGTCCGAGCTGCGCAGAACACTGGGCCGTCACGGTTACCCGGAACGCATGGATCTGGATGATCCGGCATCCATATGCTGGCGCGGGGGCGGCAGCGGAACGTGGCCCGACCGCGCCTGGAGAAGGCGCTCGGTCATGGCACTCATGGTGGCCGGACTGCTCGCCTCGATGATTTTCAACGTGGTCATCGGATGGCCGGACGCCTCGGGGGCACTCACTTTCGCGCAACGGATCACCGGAGTGTTGTTCGTCCTCTCGGGCGTGGTGCTGGGAGTTGCGGCAATCGCGGCAGTGGATTACTGGGGGAGGCGGCATGTCAAGGCCTCCGGGGCGATTGTCCTGCTGGGGGTGATCATTGTGCTCGCCACCGACGGCCTCCTCCTTCTCCTCTGGTTCGAGGAGAAGGAGTACACGCGCTACCTGCTGGTCTATCTGCCCGCCTTCTGCTGGTCCATATGGGCGCTGTGTCTTCTTGTGCGTCAAAAATCGTGGAAGGGACTGCCACAACCCAAGACATTTGCGGCCGGGGTCGTCGCCACGGCACTCCTGACGGCTGTGAGTCTTGCCTATTCCACCATGTACCAGCCTGCGGCCGCCCCCATGCACTTCACTCTCAAAGCGGAATTCGGAAAGGCATGGGAGGACAACAGGCTTCCCTTCGTGCACGTCCCGCTGACGCTTTACATGAAGAACACCGGAGGAATCCCGGTGTACATCATCAACGACATCTACACCGTCCGCGGCAGGATCGCCGAATATTCTGGAGGAGAGGAGGACCTGCTGACGGAGTGGAGGGAGAGTGTCGGGAAACAGGGGTCGGGCGAGGGGGAGGCCGAGTTGTACGTCGACCGACTCGAATACACCACAATAAGCAGTGGAAGATTCCGCCACTCCGGTGATTCGCTCGACGTCGGACAGGAGTACGCCCTGAAGCGTGTGTTCCAGATTCCCAGGGACGTCGGATATGACACCGTGAGTGTCGATCTGCGGGTCTCGTACATGAGAAAGGACCGAGGGAGGCTCGACGTGGGGGAGTTCAGTACCCCACACCCTTCGTGGAACGAACGTACCCCGCGCTACTACTGCGAACCAGTGGTCTGCGGAGGGCAGCTCGTGTACCGAGGAAGGGTGCGGCACAACAACAATCTCATCAATGTGACACGCAAGCCGCGTCACGTGACTGCTGTCTGGTCTCCGGACGGCCTGTTCATCTCCTCGATCTCGTCCTTCGCCTTCAATTACTCCGGAGTGGGTGACTACGAGGAAGAGAGGAGGGAGCTGGAGAGATACGGAGCGGCGCGGGCCCGGGCTGATGCGGAGGTACCGGTGGCCGAACTGCTGGCATCTGCCGGCGTCTGACCCATCACTCGCCGGTCCTGGTGAGCCAGGTGTCCACTCTGACCCCGAACTCCTTGTCGAGGTACGTGGCAGCCTGCTTGCAGGACAGGGCGGCGCCTCCCGTACTACCGAACAGTCTGTCGTACGGCACGAGCTCGGCGAGTTCCGTGATGAGCGGGGCGACCTCGAAGGGGCCCTGGGTGTGTTCGTTGTTCCGCAACTGGGCGAGGACGTCGACCATGTCGTCGCTCTTCTCCTTCGCCTTCCAGAAGTCCTTGACCCCTTCGTCCTCCCACGGCGGAGGAACCAGCTTCTCCAGCCCCCGCATGAGGTCGGACTCGGGGGTGGACTCGAATATGGCGCTGGTGCAGAACGCGGCGGCCTTTCCGAGCGACTCCTCGGGGCGCTCCTGGGCGGAGGCGGACTCCTCCTGCTGGTCCTTCATCCGAGAGGTCTTCTCGTCCAGTTCCTTCGTGGCCTTTGAGCGCTCCTCCTGAGAGGTCCCGGGGTCGCTGATCTTCTTGAGCAGGCTACTGACCTGCTGTGTGATCTCCGCGAGCTCTTCTCGCTCCTTCGCCGGTGTCCTCCCATCCTGCATTATGTCCGCGGAGGAACTCACCGGCACCAGGGTGTTCGGAACGGCCTGCTGCCGGCCCGTGCTTTCAGATGCGTTCCGGCTTGCGTCCGACGGTCCGGCCTGTGACGTGTCCGCAGCGTAGGTCGTGTCCTTCACGATGCTGACCATCCGGTCCCGTACGCCCTGCGGCGTCTTCGGATCGCAGATCATCTCCAAAGTGGATGTGGTGCGTTTGACCACCAGGATGAGTGCGGACCGCTGTTCGGACGGGACCCGCGCGTCATTGACCACCTCGAGCGCCGAAGTCACCTGCTTCACGATCACGCTCAGCTCTTTCCGCAGCTCGGGAGGCGTACTCGGGTCATTGATGGCGGCCAGCGCGGTGGACAGATGCTCCGCGCTCTCGACGACTCCCTGCCTGTCCTGCGGCATCGTTTCCGGATTCTCGACCGTGCCGATGATGGCGATCAGTTTCTCCACGGCCGACCGGAGTTCTTCCGGGACTCGTTCCTTCTCCTCCTTCAGGGCCGTCGTCGCCTCGTCGACTTCCACCGTCTGCTCCGGCGGGGGGTCGGGCGTCTGCCCGTCCGTTTCACCGGGATCCGCCGGGGAGGTGTCGGGCGTCCCGTCCGACGTGGTGGGGGGAGAGGTCGAGGGCCCTTCCGGATCGGTCGGTGGGGAGTCCGGTGGTGGGGAGGGAGGCGTCGTGGTGGGTGGCGCCGGATCAGTCGGCGGATCAGGAGGGGGCGGTGGAGGATCCGTGGTCCGGGCCGGTGCTCCGGCGTGGCCCGCGTTCGGGCTCTGAGAGTCCGCCGCAGCAACCGTCAGACCTGCCGGGAACGCGAGCGCCGCAGCCAGAATCGATGCGTTGGCCGCGTCAAGGATGTGTCGCCGGGAAACTCTGGCCATGATGGTTCCATATGCTTGGCGCCGTGCTGTTCCGACCGTTGTGGTCTTCCCGTCAGCGGCGGTTCCAGGAAATCTGGAGCTGGAAGAATGCAGGGCCGATATGAGTCCACTCTTCACCCGTCCGGCGCACTCCGCAATGGGAACGGCCGCTGATCGCAGTCGCGGCTTTCACGGTTTGCTGCGGCCCCCGACCAGTCGCATCGTAGGAAGTGGGGAGGGCCTGCCGCACGGCCCCTTGTCGTCCGGCGTCTGCTTCCCCGTTCGGCCCGCCGTACCCCGATCATGCGCGGTGGGAAGAGGGAAGGTCGTCACCATGCCCCATCCATGGATGCCCCAGGCTTTCAGGGCCGACGTCGGGGACCACGCGCCGTGTGACCCCGAGTTCCCGGCAAGGGCGATCGCGCACATCACGGCGGACAGGGAAGCCACCGCCGAGGCTCCCCTGGACCTGGTCCCCTTCACCAACCTCAAGAGCTTCTTCACCGGCAGCGGCAAGGGCCAGGCTCCGCAGATCCTCTGGGACCCCTTCACCGGAGAGTTCGCCCAGTTCTTCCCCGCCACGTCCCGCAGCAAGGCCGTCTCCGACGCGGCCGGCGGCACTCGGACCAACCGGGCCGGCGCAGTCGTCATCCAGGTCGAGGCCTTGTTCTTCCCGCACTGCCGCGTGAACAACAAGGTGTTCGCCAGGCTGGTCGACACTCCCTGCAAAGGCTGGGAAGAACTCCACGCATGGATCAGCTCCTGGGACGTACCGGACGTCTGGCCCATGGGCCGTCCGACCTCCCTGTCCCGCAATACGTGTCCGGCCGACAAGTGGAGGGCGCAGGGCGGATGGTACGCCCACGCCCATGTCCCGGAGAACGACCATGTCGACCCCGGTTCCTGGCCCGCGTTCGGGCCACGGCCGACTGGCCCGCCCCTGGCCGAACCCCGGTTCGAGCCGTTCCCCGGTGCGTCGTTCTTCCAGACGGGACGTCGATCGCCGGTCATCGGGGAAATGCACAGCCGGCTCGTCGCCGAAGACTGCGACCGCTACACGTCCCACGCCGGTCCCGACGTGTGGGGACCGGGCGATGTGAGGTCGTTCGCCGCCTGGCAGCAGAAGCTCGGCTTGCAGGGCAGCGCTGCCGACGGCGTCCCCGGCAGGTTCAGCTGGGACAGACTCGAGGTCCCCAACGTCTGAGGCCGAGAGTCTGAGCCGAGAAGGGTCACGCCGTCAGGCCCGGCAGCCGGACGGGCTCCAGCCGTACCCGCTCCTGCCTGCCCAGGTAGCGCTCCAGCTCCGGCGGCCGGTAGCGCGTACTCCGGTCGTAGCGCTCCTTGGCGGGCATCGCCAGGAACTCGTTGCCGTCGGGCCGGCCGTCGTCGCCCACCGCCTCTTCGAGCGGCCGGTGCAGCGGATCGGCCAGTCGGTACATGCCCGTCCGTGAGTCATGCAGAACGCCTGAAGCGTCCGGCCGTACGCGGAAGTCGACGCTGTCCTGAGGGTGCATCTCCGGTGGTCCGTCCGTGCTCAGCGGGTGGGCGTCGAACTCCAGCCCGTGCCTGCGGGCTTGGTCGACCATCCACAGCAGGGCGATGTCGGACAGTCCCGTCTCCTTGTAGCCGCCACCGACGTCGGAGTGAACCCCGGCGAACCACACCTGTTTCAGCTCCTGGCCCTGCGCGGCGGAGCCGGCCTTCTGATGCCAGAGCGTCGGCCGGAACGCCGATCGCTGCTCGTCGGCGGCCAGCGCATGGAAGGCCGCTCTGACCCATGTGCTCAGTTCGGTGTTGTGGAACGCCCAGCGGCGGTTGAACCGGTTCGCCGCCGGCTGCAGCCACGGCGTGTCCGGAACCGGGATGCCCAGGGCGCCGACCGTGTCCCACACCCCGATGAACCTGATCTCCGTCTCGCGGGCGTACGAGCGGCGGAACAAGGTGGCGGCCGCGCCGTTCGGTTGCTCGATCCGGTCACGGTACAGAGCCCAGGCCTCCGGGATCCGGTCGGCGTGCTCCCGGCTCACGATGCCGCTGTTGCGTACCAGCCCCGCGAGACTGCGGGCGGTGAACGCGCCGCGGCTGAAGCCGAAGAGGAACAGTTCGTCGTCGGGCTCGTACGTCTCGACGAGGAACCGGTAGGCGTCCACGATGTTCCGGGACAGTCCCACACCGAACGCGCCGCCACGCAGGCGCTCCCGCCGGTGGGTACCGACACCGCTGTGGTAGTAGACGCGCTGCTCCGCCCCGGCACCGGAGCGTACGGCCAGGGCGACCTTGGCGACGTTGGTCTTGCTCGGCTGGTCCGCGAAGTTCCATGTGCCGTCGCAGCAGACAACCAGACGCTTGGCCATGTCCAACCCTCCTCGCGCGAGCGTGGAACGGCGCACAGCACCACTTCAAGGATCGCACCACCCGCCGCGCCGCGCCACGCGACAGCCACTGTGCGCGGAGTGCCTGGTCCGGGCTCGCCCGGTCGGGTGCTCAGTGGTGATGTTCCGCCCTCGGGCGCACCATGGAGACAAGAGGCGAGTGGCCTCGGACGGGGGCCTGCCTTCCCTTCCCTCGTATCGAGGGGGTTCTGTCATGGCTTCTCACGGCCGTCCTTCCGTCACGCTGACATCGTGGCAGGAGATGCGTCAACGTCACCGAGAGGGCCGCTTCGGCGGTGGTGGTCGCCCCGGGCGCCCCGGTGGTGGGGACCGTCCTGACCGTCCCCGTGGTGGAGGCCGACCGGACCGCCCTGAAGGCGGGGGTCGCCCTGATCATTCCGGCGGAGGTCGTCCTGACCATTCCGGCGGGGGCCGCCCTGATCATTCCGGCGGAGGTCGTCCTGACCATTCCGGTGGTGGTCGCCCCGACCGCCCCGGCGACGACGGTGCGGTGGGACCGTTCCGGGTCGTGCGCCCGGCGGACATGCTCGTGGTCGACATAGATCTGGTGAACCTCCGCTTCGACGGTCACCGCCTGGTGCGGCGGGAGCCGGCCGCGCCGACGCTGATCCTTGTCGGTTTGCCGCCCCAGCACGTTCTGGAGGAGGTCGCCCCGCAGCTGGACACGGTGACCACGTCACTGGCCTCCATGAAGGCCTTCACCTCCGGTGCGTCCCAGCTGGTCTTCTCGGTGCCGCCCGAGGTGGACAGCCTGGAACTGACCCTGTCCGCACTTCTCGACTGGGAGCGGCTGGTGCCGATCACCGTGCCGGTCGTCCAGCCGGGCACCGCTCCCACCGGACTCCCCGGAAGCGTCCTGGAGTTCCCCACCCGGCTGCTCCTCACCTATGACGAACCCGTCACCTGGGCATGCCCGTCGGCGCCCCTCAGCGCCGACGGCCGCACCGGGTTGTGGCACGCCCTGCTGAGCGGCGAACGAGGCGGCGAGGCACTGCTGCGAGCCCTGAGGAGGGTCGACGACCGGACGCCCGTTTCCATGCCGGTGCCGCTGAGCCCGGGGAACCTGGAGGACATGGTCACGCTCACCGGCCGGGCGGAGTTCATCGACGCCGCGGGCGCGCCCATCGTGCTGCCCAGCGCCCCGCTGCGTGCCGAGCAGTTCATCGCGACGCCCCTGGGCGCCTCCGCCCACCTGCACGGTGCCTGGGACGCCGTGTCGGAGGGCGTCGGCACGCGGCTCAAGGCGATCGACAAAAAAGTCCCTGATCTGGTGGCGTACGACCACATCACGGGTCTGGGACGTGACCAGTTCGTCAGAGTCGTCACCCGGGGCTTCCTCACCACCGGGCACCCGGCCCTCCTGGTCAGAGAGTTCAAACGACTGTTCGTCGCCCACAGGGACGACGGGATCGTGGCCTGCCTGCAGCGGGAGGACCGGATCGTCCTTCGCGAACCGGACGTGCACTACGGGGAAAGCACCGGCTTCGCGCATCAGGGACGCGAGATGCCCTTCCGGACGTTGCGTGTCACCGACCGGGTCACCCCGCCGATCAAGCCCGACTGGACCCGGAACGACAGCACAGGTCAGCCGGAGGCCCAGAGCGCGTTCTGGATCGAGCTCCAGGACGGCGATCGCGACCACCAGTTCACCGTTCTCGCCACCGATCACGAGGGGCGCAAGGTCAGCTTCACCACGCCGCTGGTGTTCGTGCCCGCCTCACTGGCAGACAACTGGGACGTCCTGGACGCCTGCTACTCGCAGAGCAAGACGAGCGTGAGGGACCGCCTCAACCGGTCGTTGGGCGGGCAGGTGATGACCATGGCCCAGCCACCGGCCGGCGCTCCCGGAAGCACCAGTCACGCGGTGGGCAAACTGGTCTTCGCGATGAAGCGGAAGACGGCCGGAGGCGAACATCCGCTGGCCGGCACGCTCGTCGTGTCCGCCGCCGAAGTGCGGGTCCCCGCCCTCGAACAGTTCACCCCGCAGGGGGGAGACGTAGCCGTCGTGTTCAACGACACCTACCGTGACCGCGGCATGGCGGCGCATCCGGCAGGTGCCTACCTCGACCTGGAGAAGGCGATCGGCCTCGAATTCGCAGCTGAGAGCGTGGGCGGAGTCGCCCGGCCCAACGCCGCGGTCAAGGTGATCACCAGTCAGGCGGGTGTCGTACCGCCCGTGTTCGGAGCCGAGTCCGCCGGAGAGATCGGCCCGGCATCCATCGACGACATCAGGAAGGCCTTCGGCACCGCCAAGCTGCTCGGCTTCATCGACCTGGGCAAACTGGTGGCGCCCGTCTCCGGGCAGGATCTGGGCCGCCTGAAGCAGCTCGGGGACAACGAGATCCAGGCCATGCTGGACGATCCGGGCGGTGTGATCCCCGCCCCCGTGCTGCGCGTTCGCGACCTCGCGGACGGGGCGGGCAAGGAACTGCGCTATGTGTGGAAGACCGGACTGACCCCACCGGGTCCAGGACAGGACGATGAGAAGTTCCTCCTGGACGTGAAGGACACGGTGCTGACCCTGGACGCGCGGACGACCGTCTCGAAGGAAGCCGGGCAGAAAACGTCGATAGAGGGCCGACTGCGCGATGTCGCGCTGGAGATCGCCGACGTCGCCCGTGTCGAGATCGCCGACCTGAGGTTCAAGGCCGCCCCCGGCAACAAGCCGGAAGTGTCCGCGTCCGGCCTGGAACTGAAGTTCCTGGGGGACCTCCGGTTCGTCGACACACTGCGCAGCGCCCTGCCCGCCGACGTCTTCGGTTCCGGCGCGTTCGTGGACGTCCAGCCCACCGGCATCAGTACGGGGTACGCGCTGGCTCTTCCGGCCATCGGAGTCGGCGTCTTCTCGCTGGCGAACGTCTCCTTGAAGATGGAACTGACCATCCCCTTCGTGGCCGACAAGGCCGTCTCCTTCCGCTTCTCCGTCTCCGAGCGGCAGCGTCCCTTCAACGTCACCGTCTCCCTGTTCGGCGGCGGTGGGTACTTCTCCCTGCTGGTCGACGCGGAGAAGGGAATCAGGGAAGCCGAGGGCGCCATCGAGTTCGGCGGGAGCGCGGCGCTGAACCTGGGTGTGGCGAGCGGCGGAGTGACGATCATGGCGGGTGTCCGCTTCGAAGTCAGGGACAAGACCGTGAAGGTCGGCGGCTACTTGCGCTGCAACGGCTTCCTGACCGTGCTGGGCATCGTCACCGTTTCCGTCGAGTTCTATCTGGAGCTCATGTACGAGAAGCACGGCAACGAGTCGGTGGTCCGGGGCAGGGGAACCCTCAAAGTGAGCGTCAAGATCGCCTTCTTCAGTAAATCCGTGACCCTCGAACTCGAGCGGAGCTTCTCCGGTGCGCCGGGCGATCCCGCCTTCGTCGACTGCTTCGACAAGGAGACGCACTGGGAGGACTACTGCCTGAGCTTCGACGGCGATCCGTAGACCGGGCGGGATGTGACCATGAAGTTGGAACAGAGAGTGATCTGGACCGTACTCCCGGCGGGACTGTCGGCAGACGGCACCCAGGCCAAGGTCTCGGTCTTCGTAGCTCCCCAGCTCGGAGTCCCCGACCCGGCTTTGGCGACCGAGCCGCCGCAGGAGCAGGAGCGCGGCACGCTGGAGCCGTTCCGTGACTTCCTCACCTGGCCCGACAGAGTCAAGGCCGCGGACTTCGAGTTCGGGCACGGAGACGGCGCCTCGCCCTCTTTCAGTGGCCGGGTGCGACCGTCCGGACCGGCACCTGACACCGACCTCTGGAAGAAGCTCTTCGGTGAGAACACCCCGCTGGACCCGTACGTCTTCGAGAGCATGACCCAGCAGGCCGAATCGGCCCGCACCTACTCGGCCAAGCGGGTGAGCGGCGCGACGCGGATGGCTTACGGGGCGGTGGCCAGGGACTTTCCCGAAGAGCCCCCCGAGATGCGCTCCGTCATGCAGGGGATGATGAACACCCCGGGACGCGGGCTCGCCGCCCAGGCCTCCGCCATGCGCCAGGGCCTCGACGAACTGGAGGGTTTCCACCATCCGCCGGCCCAGAACGCCCCGACGCTCGCGAGCGGAGAGGAACAGCAGGCTCCGCCACCGACGAAGCTGGAGCCGGACTTCCACCAGATGCTCACCTCACTCGGCGACCATCCGGCGCTCCTGAGACGGCTCGGGCTGATCCTGGACTTCCTCCTGCCCGCCGACCGCGTCCCCGTCTCCTCGGGCGAACTCCTCATGAGCGTGGTCCCGCACTGGGAGCCCGAGATCGGGCGGCCGAACTCACACGACCTGCCCCCGCGCACCCGTTACGTCTTCCTCCCCGACCGGAAGCTGTTCGTCTCCGCGCCCCGGGCGTTCGAGGCCGACCCGCTGGGCTCACCGGCGCTCGGTCTGGTGGCGCTGCCCGAGGGGGACTTCTCCCTCGAGCAGGCCGACATCGACGGCGCCGGACTGAAGCTGGCGGACCTCGCCCGGAATCCGTCCGAGCCCGGCGGCGCGGCACCGGATCCGACCACGCGGTCCCCGGAGACCAAGGGGCTGGCTCCGGTCCGTACCCAGGGGATCTCCTTGGTCAGGGACGACCGCAAAGGGATCCTCACGGCCGACTTCGCGCAAGCGGCCCGGACCAACGAGGCGGCCGACGCCGCGCTGAAGGCGAAGAAGCAGGCCGAGGAGGACGGACAGGGACCGAACCGGCCTGACTCGCCGATGATGCCCGATCTCTGTGCCGAGGACCTGGTCCGCGGTCACCGGATGGACGTCTGGGACGACATCCGCGCACGCTGGTCCTCGTTGCACGCACGCACGGTCGAGTACCGCTCCCCGGGAGGCGGGGAACCGCTCCTCACGGCTTCCGACGAAGGCTTCTTCCAGGTCAACCTGGCGGCGCCGCCGGCCGACGCCGACAACAACGTCCTGTACGTTCCTGAACGGATCATGACCTGGGAAGGCTGGTCCCTGTCCGCGCCCCGTCCCGGACGGGTCCTCGGCATCGGAGAAGGGGCGCCCGACGAGGTCGTCGAACCCGCCAACGAGGCGCAGACCTCGCTTCCGCTGCACATCGACGTCGGAGTGCGGAAGGGCTCGCTGCCCCGCCTGAGGTTCGGTCGTGGATACCGGATACGACTGCGCACCGTCGACCTGGCGGGCAACGGCCTCACCTTGAGCGAAGCCGATGCTCTGGTGGACCGGGACGACGACGGCGACTGGGCCCTGCCGGGGCACGGGCCACTCGTCTTCCGCAGGTTCGAATCCGTACCGGCTCCTGCCGTGGTACCCAGGGCGCCCCTCGACGAAGGTGCCTCGGTGGCCCGGTTGGTCGTCCGGAGCACTCCGGGCAGCCGGCCGGGCCCGGCCGACGGCGCGGCCCCCGACACGGGGCCGCGGACCGTCGTACTGGCCGACGTGCAGCCCGGCAGGACGAACGACGACGTACGTCTCGTCCAGCAGGCCCTGATCGCCCGCGGCCACTCCGTCCCCGCCGGGGCGACGGGGCACTTCGGCTCCCAGACCGGAGAGGCCTACGCCGCCGAACAGCGCGAACAAGGCTTCCGCGGACGGGAAGCCGACGGCACCCCCGGCTGTCGGACCCTCACCGAACTCGGCCGCAAGAGCGGCTTCGCCGTCGACTGCGACGCTGCCCCCGGCACCCCTGGCACGGCGGACGAAACCCCCCGGGACACGGAACCGGCCCGGACCGCGGAACAGTACGCCGCCGACCTCAACAGCTCTCCGCTGGTGACGACGGGGGAGCACGCGCCCTTCAGGGGGGTCGACGAACGGCACCTGGTGGCGCCGAAGGCCTCACTGCAGTGCGTCGAGCGGCACGGGCTGCTCGACGGGGCCATCGGTTCGGGGGACCGCGCGGCCAGGGAGGCCGGCTACGAACTGGCAGCCCGCGAGAACGGCTCGCTCAACGACCCGGACCAGCCGGACGTGGAGGTGAAACCGATCGACTCGCTCGCCGCGGACCCGGCTCACCCCGCGGCGACCGCCCGCTACAAGGGGGAACAGATCGAACTGCCCTACCTCCGCGAGCCGCTGGCCACCGGTGCTCTGCTGCTCGACCTGCCGGGCATGGGGGAGGGCGAGCCGTTCGAGGTCCCGTGGGGAGGCAGCGACTGGCACCGGCCCCGCTCGTTCCGGCTGAGGCTGGCGGAGGGGAACGCCCCGCCCCACTTCGACGAGTCGTCACGCGTGCTGACGGTCTCGCTCCCCAAGGCCCGAGTGGCCACCGTGCGGGTGTGTTCCGCGATCCCGTTCGACGAGACGCTGATGGGCCTGGCCTCCTGGTGCAGGGAGCAGCCCGGCCGACAGGTGACATCGGAAGACGCCCCGGAGGAACAGGAGACGGCGGCACAGCGGGACCAGGAGGAGCGGGAGCGGGCATCCACCGCGTTGGAACGGGCCGCCGCCGGGCGTCACTGGATGTTCACGCCAGGGCAGGAACTCACCCTCGTGCACGCGGTACAGCGGCCGCTGAAGCAGCCCGTCCTGGACCTGCGCCCCTCGGCGGACCGCCCCGCGGGCGCCACGGCCGAGCACCTCGTCGGCGCGATAAGGCTGGACCAAGGAAGCACCGACCGCGTCGAACTCGTCGCGAAGTGGACGGAAGTGGTCGACGAAGGGGAAGAGGGCCGCACCGAGCGCCCGATGACCACGCCGGTATTCGACCTCCTCACGGCGAGGCTGCCCTCGAACGACGAGGACGGTCCCGAACCGGCCGTCCTCGAGGGCGGCACCCTGACCTTCAGCACCCGGACCGCCGAGGAGCCGGCCAGGACGGAACCGGATGAAGCGGCAAGGGCGAGACCGGTGAAACACGAGTTCGGCGACACCAGACACCGTAGGGTGCTCTATCACCCGGTGGCCGGATCCAAGTTCGGCGACTACTTCCCGTCCCAGCTCGCCGAGCACGACGCGAGCGCGCTGACCGTGAAGGGCGAGGCCGTCGAGCACTCGATACCCAGCAGCGCCAGGCCCACCGTACCCAGGCTGCTGTACTGCGTACCCACGCTGTCTCTCGAGACCGTCGAGGGCCCACCCGGGACCGTCGTCCGGCGCCGCCACGGCGGCGGCATCCGCGTGTTCCTGCAGCGCCCCTGGTTCTCCTCCGGAGACGGCGAACTCCTCGGCGTGGTACTCGGGCAGGTACCGGTCGGCACACCGGCCACCGACGCCCCGGGCGTGACGCTGATGGGCCGTGACCCCGTTCACCGCTCCGCGGAGGTCGTCGCCCCGACCGCGTCGACGTTCACCAACGCGGTGCGGCAGGCCGAGAGACTCGTCCCCGCGACGCCCGCCGGGTCGCCCACCGTCACCGTCGTGGGCTTCGCACCGCAGTTCGACCGGAAGGGGAACCGCTGGTTCTGCGACCTGGACCTGGACACCGGGATCACCTGCATGCCGTTCGTGCGGCTGGCCCTGGTCCGCTTCCAACCGGACTCGATCCCGGGAGCGGAGATCTCACCGGTCGTGGTCACCGACCTGGTACGGCCCCTGGCCGACCGTGAACTGCGGGTGAAGCTGGACGACGTGCCGACCGTCAGCGTCACCGGCCCGTCCTACGACCCGAGCGACTCCCCGCCGCCCCGGATCACGGCCACGGTGCAACGCCGCAGGGACGGCGTTGCCGACGATGACCTGGCCTGGGCGACGCTCGACGACACGACCGTGACACTGACCTCGATCGACGCGGTGTCCACCAGGACCCCGTCCTACATCGGCCAGGTCCCACTGCCCCCGGGAGAGCGGCGGGACCGGCTGCGCCTGCTGGTCATGGAGACCGACGGCATACCGTCCGACGCGGCCACCCCGCCCACCACGCCGGGGCCGGTGGTGTACTGCGACACCGTTCCCCTGGACGGAGACCACCACCGCCGTTCCGGCCACGACCACGGTGACGACGACCGTCGTGACGACCACCGTCGTGACGACGACCGTCGTGACGATGACCGCCGTGACGACGACCGCCGTGACCATGGTCACGGCGGTGGTGGTGGTCACGACGGTCGTGGTGGTGGTCACCGCGGCGACCACCACCACGACCGTCGGCGCTGACTCGGCGTTCGGTGTGCTCCGGGGGAGAAACAGACCGAACGCCGTCTTCCGCCTAGGTGCGGTCACCCTTCGGCTTGCCCCGCTGGTCCGGGGTACCGTGCGGCGGCGGGGAGAACGGCTGCGGGGAGGTCGCGGGCGACACGGGGGAGCCCTTGCGGCCCTGCCCCTGCTCCGGGCGTACCGCGCCCGGGTCGCCGGAGGACGGCTCCGCGCCGGACCGCAACTGCTCGAGCCGGGCCCCCAACAGCTCCGTGGCGTGGAGACGGTCGGCGTGCGACCGTTCGTACGCCAGCAGCTCCTCCACCTCGTCCGCGCCCAGCGACCGGATACGGCTCTCCAGTCCGCCGATCGGCAGATGGTCGTAGTCGGGCAACGGCAGGGTGTTGCGAGCGGGGTCGGCCATGGTTCTCACATCCCTCTGTACGACATTCTCGGAAGGTCAGCGTGCGCCCGGTCCGCCGCTGCCGAACGAGCCACTGCTGCCCTCGTCCCAGCGGGGCCGCTCCTGCCCGGAGGCGGTGCGGCTGCCCTGGTGCCCGAGGTCGTGCGGCAGCGTCCGGTCGTCGGTCTTGGGCATCTCGTCGGGTTCCCGCCGCTCCCGCGTCTCACGGACGGGCCCCTCGTCGGGCATACGGGGCTGCTCCTGTGGACGCGGCGGCGGCGGCTCCCGGCGCTTTTGCCGACTGCCGAAGGCGAACGCGCCGATCAGCAGGGCCACGACCACGACGGCCGCCACGATCAGGCCGATACCGAGTGCGCCGGAGCCCGCGGCCAGCTCCATCCATGCGTTGGTCATGCGGCGCGGGTACCCCCGGTCCACGCCACCAACCAGCTCAGCCCGACCGGGATGCTCGCGTCTGCGAACGGTTGGCCTTCCGGATCGCCGTGAGCAGATCCGCCTTCGACATCCGCGACCGGCCCTCGACGCCCAACCGCTTCGCCACCCCGTAGAGGTGCTCCTTCGAGGCCTTCTCGTCGACACCCTCGCCGCTGTGCCCGCCCTGTCCGCGGGGCCGCCCGGACCGCGGGTCGGAGGGGCCCTTGCGGCCACCCTCCTTGCGCTCCCAGTGGTCACCGACCTTCTCGTACTTGTGCTTCAGCGCCCCGTACGCCACCCGGTGGGCCCGCTCGCCCTCGCCGTACTCCTCCACGGCCGAGTCGTGGGCCTTGATCCAGGTGCGCTGGGCCTCCCGTGGGGAACGCTCCAGGGTCGACGGCAGTTCCTGTCGTCCCGGCATGTCGTGCACCTCCGTACGTCGTCCACATCATCGCTGCCACCAGCTTCGGCAGGGCCCACGGGTGCCCTGCGGCCGACCCGGAAAACAGGCCGCGGCCCTTGGGAACACCGGGCCCGGCGGTTTGGCGCCGTCCGCAGCGGCAACCCGCGCCATGTGACATCGACGACGACTTCCCAGCAGGAACTGTTCCGCTTCCTCGAGGACCGCTTCGCTTGTGCACAGGCGTGCACCGAGTGCGCACGGGCGTGCGCGCTGCGGGCGAGCCTCGTGGACCCGGACGGGACCGAGAACCAGGAACTCGTACGACGCAAGGGCGTCATGTGCGCGGAGGTCTGCGACGCGACCTGCCGGGTGCTGTCCGAACAGAACCAGGTGGACGAGTCCGCGATCCGCGTCCAGCTGGAATGGTGCCGGCAGGTGTGCCTGGAGAGCGCGCACGTCTTCGACGAGCACCCGGGCGCCGAGGAGAGCGCCGAGGCCTGCCGAGCCTGCGCACGGGCCTGCGGAGAGTTCCTCGCCACCCTGCGCTGAGGAGGAGCCCCGGGGCTGCCGCCGACCCGCGCACGCGCGCCGTCGTGACGGCGGGTGGCACTCCTGTCGTACAGCTCACTACCGCCGTACGCGCACGAGTTCTACGGCAGACCGGCCCCCGCGCCCTCCACCGTCACCCGAGGGCCGCGCGCCACCGGCACCCGCCGCGTGGGATTCCCGCACGTCCGCGTCGGCGGCCGCCGCCCAAACACGTCCCGCGGGCCACGGCACGGCTCCGGCCGGCCGCGCGCCCGGCACCATACAAACTCGGAGCATAAACCGCCATACTGGACCGGCCAGGGGAGGGCGGGGCGGACTGCTACGGGGGCGGGCAGCGAGATGGGGGACAGCACGCTGATCCAGGGCCGGTACCGGCTGCTGGAGCGAATCGGTCGCGGCGGCATGGGCGAGGTGTGGCGGGCGAAGGACGAGTCTCTGGGCCGTCGCGTCGCCGTCAAGTGCCTCAAACCACTGGGCACGCAGCACGACCACTCCTTCACCCGCGTCCTGCGGGAGAGATTCCGGCGCGAGGCCAGGGTGGCCGCCGCGCTCCAGCACCGCGGGGTGACCGTCGTCCACGACTTCGGCGAGTGGGACGGCGTGCTCTTCCTCGTCATGGAGCTGCTGGAGGGCCGCGACCTGAGCCGGCTCCTGGAGGACAACAAGCACCACCCACTACCGGTCCCCGACGTCGTCGACATCGCGGAACAGGTCGCCTCCGCGCTCGCCTACACCCACGAACAGGGCATCGTGCACCGCGACCTGAAGCCCGCGAACATCGTCCGGCTCGCCGACGGCACCGTGAAGATCTGCGACTTCGGCATCGCCCGGCTCGGCCACGACGTCGGGTTCACCGCCCGCCTGACCGGCACCGGCATCGCCCTGGGCACCCCGCACTACATGTCGCCGGAGCAGATCGGCGGCGACGAGGTCGACCGGCGCAGCGACCTGTACTCGCTGGGCTGCGTGCTCTACGAGATCGCCACCGGAGTCCCGCCCTTCGACCTCGACGACGCCTGGGCGATCCTCATGGGTCACCGCGACACCGATCCCGAACCGCCCCGCAGCCACCGCGCCGAACTGCCCGGCTACCTGGACCGGATCATCCTCGACCTGCTGGCCAAACGGCCCGACCAGCGACCCGACGACGCCCGGGAACTGGGCCGCAGGATCACCGCCGGCCGCACGGTACCGGCGTACGCGCCGGCCATGGTGGCGCCCCGGACCCGGACGCCCCAGCCGGTCGGAGGGGGCCGGTCCGCGCTGCCGTCCTGGACCCGCGGCATGACCACCGGCCACAAGGCGACCGGCACCGGCCTGCGCTCCACACCCCCGGACCCCGCCGCCGGGCTGTCCGGCGAGTGGATCCCGCGGCCCGCCGGCGAGGCCGCCGCGCCCGCCCTCGACGAGCGCCCCGGCCCACGGCCCGAGGCGGTCGCCGCGCTGGCCGGGCGGCACAACGCGGGCCTCACCCTGGGCCGGCTCGGCCGCTGGGAGGAGGCGGGTGAGGTGCACCGCGCGGTGGCCGACGAGCGCGAGCGCCTGCTCGGCGCCGACCACCCCGACACGCTCGCCAGCCGCTACGAAGTCGCCTTCACCCTCAGCCGCACGGGGCACGCCGGCGACGCCCTGCGCGCGTACAAACACGTCGCCGAGGCCAGGATCCGCGTGCTGGGCGCCGACCACGCCGACACGCTCGCCGTCCGCCAGGAGATGGCGTACGCCCTCGGCCGGCTGGGCCGGCACGCCGACGCCCACCAGGTCTACGCGTCGGTCCTCGCGGCCCGTGAGCGCGTCATGGGCGCCGACCACCCCGACACCCTGCGCTGCCGGCACAACCTCGCCTTCAACCTCGGCCGGCTCGGCCGGCCCGAGGACGCCCACCGCATGGCCCGCGACGTGGCCGCCGCCCGCGCCCGCGTGCTCGGCCCCGACCACCCCGACACGCTGGTCACCCGCTACGAGGTGGCCTACGAACTCGGCCGGCTGGGCCGCTGGCAGGAGGCCCTCGCGACGTACCGGGAGGTCGCGGGGGCCCGCGAGCGGGCGCTCGGCCCCGACCATCCCGACACCCTCGCCGCCCGCTACGAGATAGGCATCAGCCTCGGCCGCCTCGGCCGCAGCGCCGAAGCGCTGACGCTCTACGAGGAGCTGATCGACGACCGCACCCGCGCGCAGGGCCCCGAACACGCCGAGACCCTCCGCGCCCGGCACGGCCTGGGTGTCAACCTCGGCAGGCTCGGCCGCTGGGAGGAGGCACTCGCCGAGTCCCGGGACGTGTGCGCGATCCGCGAACGCGTCCTCGGCCCGGACCACCAGGACACCCTCGTCAGCCGCCGCGAGGTCGCCGTCGGCCTGGGCTGGCTGGGCCGCTGGTCCGCCGCCCTCACCGAGTACCGCCGGGTCGCCGCCGCCCGCGAACGCCTCCTGGGCCCCGACCACCCCGACACCCTCGCCGCCCGCGACGACGAGGCCCACTGCCTCGAACAACTGGGCCGCGGCGCCGAGGCCGCGGAGCTGTACCGCCGGGTGGCGGTACAGCGCGGGGCGGGGGCGCGCTGAGCCGGGCCGGGGGACGGCGGCCGTACGCGCGCCACGCCGGGTCGGCCGGCCACCGGCCCCGCCGCACCTCTGGCCGCCTCCCGCGGGCCCGTGTTACCAAGAGCCATGACGCCGCCCGCCACGTCCCGAGCATCCCGCACCTATGACGCCGTCATCGTCGGGGGCGGACACAACGGCCTGGTCGCCGCCGCCTACCTGGCCCGGGCCGGCCGCTCCGTACTGGTGCTGGAACGGCTGGACCACACCGGAGGCGCTGCCGTCTCCACGCGGCCGTTCGCCGGGGTCGACGCACGGCTGTCGCGGTACTCGTACCTGGTCAGCCTGTTGCCGAAGAAGATCGTGCGGGACCTGGACCTGGACTTCCGGGTGCGCGGGCGCACCGTCTCCTCGTACACGCCCGTCGAACGGGGCGGCAGGCCCACCGGGCTCCTCGTCGGCGGGGGCGAGCGGCGGACGCGGGAGTCGTTCGCCCGGCTCACCGGCTCGGAGCGGGAGTACGCGGCCTGGCAGCGCTTCTACGCCATGACCGGCCACGTCGCCCAGCGGGTCTTCCCGACCCTCACCGAGCCGCTGCCCACCCGGGACGAGCTGCACCGCAGGGTCGACGACGAGGATGCCTGGCGGGCCCTGTTCGAGGAGCCGATCGGTGTCGCCATCGAGGAGCACTTCGCGGACGACCTGGTACGGGGAGTGGCCCTCACCGACGCCCTGATCGGCACCTTCGCCGACGCCCACGATCCCTCCCTGAGCCAGAACCGCTGCTTCCTCTACCACGTGATCGGCGGCGGCACCGGCGCCTGGGACGTGCCGGTCGGCGGCATGGGCGCCCTCACCGACGCGCTGGCCGGCGCGGCGCGCGCGGCGGGCGCCGTGCTCGCCACCGGACACGAGGCGGTACGGATCGACACGGACGGGCGAGCGGCCGAGGTCACCTACCGCTCGGCCGACGGCGAAGGTGTCGCCGCCGCACACCACGTCCTGGTGAACGCCTCCCCGCGGGAACTGGCGGCGCTCACGGGGCAGGCACCGCCGCCGCCCGCCGAGGGCGCCCAGCTCAAGGTCAACATGCTGCTGACGCGGCTGCCGGCGCTGCGCGACCCCGCGGCCGACCCGCGTGAGGCCTTCGCCGGGACCTTCCACATCGCGGAGGGCTACGAGCAGCTGGCCACCGCGCACGCCCGGGCCGCGGCCGGCGAACTGCCCGATGCTCCGCCCTCCGAGATCTACTGCCACTCGCTGACCGACCCCACGATCCTCGGCCCGGACCTCGCCGCGAGGGGCATGCACACGCTCACCCTGTTCGGCCTCCACACGCCCGCCCGTCTCTTCGCCCGGGACAACGACGCCGTCCGCGAGGAACTGCTGAAGGCGACCCTCGCGCAGCTCGACGCCCACCTGGCCGAGCCGCTCGCGGACTGCGTGGCGACCGACGCCGACGGACGGCCCTGCGTCGAGGCCAGATCGCCGCTCGACCTGGAACGCGACCTGCGCCTGCCCGGCGGCCACATCTTCCACCGCGACCTGACCTGGCCTCACGCCCGGGTGGGCACCGGCCGCTGGGGGGGTGGAGACCGGGCAGGCGAACGTACTGCTGTGCGGCGCGGGCGCGGTGCGCGGGGGAGGTGTCAGCGGGGTGCCGGGGCACAACGCGGCGATGGCGGTGCTGGAACGGACGGTGGACTGACGGCGCATGCGTCGGACGGGGCTGGGTACCGCGACATAACGGAAATTCCGTACCTGTCACCAGCACGACAAGGAGCCTGCCATGGCGGACCTCAGCCCCATCGACCTGCAGAAGGCCCTCAGCGGCATGGACTACCCGGCCGACAAGAAGTCGCTCGTCGACTGCGCCCGCAAGAACAAGGCCGACGACAAGGTCGTGAGCCGTCTCGACGGTCTCAAGGAGAACAGCTTCGACGGGCCGAACGAGGTGCAGAAAGCCGTCTTCAACGGCTAGCGCGCACCACGGGCGCACGACCGCCTAGTCGGCCGACGCCGTCCACCCCACCGCCTCGATCCGCGCCGCGTCCGCGGGGCGCGCGTCGTGGAACAGGACGTCGCCGGCCGCCTCGGCGCGCAGCCCGTCGACGTACGCCCCGCGTCCCACGTACAGCCGGTCGGTCGTGTACCGCCAGCGCAGCGTGAGCCCTCGGGCGGCCGGGAGGCCGGCGCTCAGCCGGTGCCAGGCGCGGCCCGACCAGCCGGTGACCGAGCCCGCCGGATGCTCCCGGGGCGTCTCACCGCGGCGCGTGGTGGTGAACGGGACGGGCTGCCAACCGGCCCCGCCGTCGGTCGTCGCCTCCAGGACGAGGGTGTCCGGCCCCGGTTCGGTGTCCCACCACAGCGCGCAGCGCAGCCGTGCCCCTCCGGCCGATGTGTCCAGCGCGGGCAGGGTGAGCGTGGCCGTCGAGGACCCCGCCGTCCCGGAGAACCACGCCGTACGCCCGTGCGCGGGACGCACCGGTACGGCCCGCGCCATGTGGGTACCGGCCGCGACTCTGGGAGCCGACCCCGAGCGCCAGCCGCGCACGGGGTGCACCGAGTTGCCCAGCACCACCAGGAACGAGTCGGTCGTCGGGTCGAGCACCAGCGACGTACCGGTGAAACCGGTGTGTCCGGCCGTGCGCGGCGTGGCCATGGCGCCCATGTACCAGTGCTGGTACAGCTCGAAGCCGAGGCCGTGCTCGTCCCCCGGGAAGCCGGTGTTGAAGTCCGTGAACATCAGCTCCACCGACTCCGGCCGCAGGATGCGCGCCCGGCCGTAGGTGCCGCCGTTGAGCAGCGTACGGCCGAGTACCGCCAGGTCCCACGCGCAGGAGAACACCCCCGCGTGGCCGGCGACGCCGCCGAGGCTGAAGGCGTTCTCGTCGTGCACCTCGCCCCACACCAGTCCCCGGTCGAGGCCGGACCAGGGCTGTCGGGCGTCCTCCGTGGCCGCGATCCGCGGTCTCCAGGAGGCGGGCGGGTTGTAGCGGGTGCGGGTGAGACCGAGCGGGGCGGTGATCTCGTCGCGCAGCAGGACGTCCAGGGCCCGGCCCGTGATCTTCTCCAGCACCAGCTGGAGCGAGATCATGTTCAGGTCCGAGTAGAGGTACGCCGTGCCGGGCGCACTCACCGGCTCCTGGTCGTAGACGAGCCGGACCTTCTCCTCGTACGTGGGAGCGCTGTACAGCGGGATCCACGCCCGGAAGCCGGAGGTGTGCGTCAGCAGCTGCCGGACCGTCACGTCCTGCTTGCCGGCCCGCCCGAAGCCAGGCAGGTACGAGGCGACCGGCGCCTCCAGCTCCAGCGCGCCCCGTTCCAGCTGTTGCACGGCCAGGATCGAGGTGAACAGCTTGGAGATCGACGCGAGGTCGAACACCGTGTCCTCGGCCATGGCGATCTGCTGCCCGGGCGGGAACTCGACGCCGGTGTCGGTCTCCTCGTCGTAGGCCCGGTAGCGCACCGCCATGCCGATCGGCTCGTGCAGCGCCACCGTGCCGCCCCGGCCGGCGAGCAGCACGGCGCCCGCGTACCAAGGGTGCTCGGGCGAGGGGCCGAGAAACGTTTCGGCGTCCGTCACGAGCTGGCGCAGATGGCCGGACAGCAACCCTGCGCGCTCGGCGGAGCCGTGTCGCAGGGTGGGGCGGCGGCCCTTGTCCGCGGCGGCCTCGGCCGGTCCGGCCGCGAACGGGGCGATGGCCAGGGCACCGCCCAGGGCCAGTGCGCCGGCGCCCATTTGACGCCGTGTGAATCCGCTCGTCGCCTGTCCGGCCATCGAAGAGCCTCCCGCCACCGAAGCTGAAAGTATCTTTCCTGGATCGCCGTGCGGAGTGAAACTTTCCTGTCAGTGACGGGTCGTGTCAATGGGGCGTACGGAGTCGAGCCGCCGGACCCGCCCGGCAGGCGGCCGGGCGGGTCGCGGTGCGGTGCGTTGCCGCGCGGCTCAGCGTTCGCGCACCCGGACCACCCGGAGGTCGGGCGACGTCCGGATGTCGCGTTCGCAGAACCGGGACGTCACCCACCTCTCGCCCGAGAACAGCCGGGTCTGGTCGGCGTAGTGCCGCGAGGCGGGGTTGGAGGACTGGGAGTAGGTCAGGAGCGTACGTGCCACCGGGCACCGGCTCCCGTCCCAGCCCACGGCCTGGATGTAGCTGGAGCCGGTGGTCACCTCGGTGTAGCCGCCGCCGGCCGGGTCCCACACGGGCTCGATCTTGTTCCAGACGCCCAGCGACTCCGTGCCGCCGCCCACCGGGACGCGCTCGCCGCCGCGCACCACGAACTGGCCCTCACCGAGCGGCGCGTCCAGCGCGATGCCCGCCGCCCGCAGTTCGGCCACCGTGTCCGCGAGGGCGGTGGCGAAGCCCGCTGCGTCGGTGTTCAGGGTGTTCGGGGTGGTCACCGGGTCCGCGGGCGAGAACGGCACCTTCCACAACTGCCCCGCCGGTACGGCCCTGGTGAGCCCGCGCCAGAACCGGTCGAAGAGCAGCGCGCCCCGGCTGCCGGTGTCGACGGTGCGGTCCCAGCCGGCGAGTACACCGCAGGCCTCGCGGACGTCGACGGTGTTCCCGTCGCTGTCCGTCGCGGTGCCGTCCGGCAGGGCGGCGCAGGCGCGCGCCGCGTCGGCCGCGACCAGGTCGCCGGCGGGCGCGCGGTTGGCGAACTGCTGCCGTTGCAGGTCCCGCACGGTCAGCCCGCCCCGGTCCGCCATCGCCGCCACGTCCTCGATCGCGCCCCGCGTCCGCAGCGACCGCTGGGTACCGACCGTGCCGAAGACCCGCTCGTAGCCGGTCAGCGGCCGGTCCGCGTTGGCCAGCCACGCGCTGTCGTTGGAGTTCTCCGCGTACGGCGCGTCCTCCAGCGTCGGCATCCGCGCCGGACCGAGGATCCCCGGCTGTACGGCGTCCCGGTCCCGGCCCAGTGCGCAGTCACCGCGCGAGCCGTCCAGGACCGCGAGTCCCGAGGACGGGTAGGTGGCCTTGCCGAGCGGCGTGGAACAGCGCTCGGCCAGCTCGTCGGTGATGCGGGGAAGCACCTGTGACTGGCTGAACAGCGTGTGACCGGACGAGTCGGCGGCGATCGTGTTCACCCACGGCAGTCCCTGCGTACGGCGCAGCGAGTCCAGTACGTCGTCCGTGCCACGGGCCCGGCTGAAGCCGAGCGCGGTGTCGGAGGAACGCAGGTTGCCGGCGTTCGGATCGTTCAGCGCGTACGCCGTCGTCGCGGTCCACGGCAGGGGCACCGAGGCGCCGAGCGACGTCACCACCGGGCCGTACCGCGTCCACCACTGGGTCTTGGTCACCGGAGCACCGTCTCGCACCGGCACGGTGACGGATCGTTTCGTCATGTGCTCGCGCCTGCCGTCCACCAGGTAGGCCGTCGGGTCGGCCGGATCCAGCGTCAGCTGGTGGAGGTTGAGGGTGACGCCGGTGGCGACGGTGTGGCTCCAGGCGACGTGCGCGTTGTGGCCTATGGACACCGTCGCGGAGCCGAGCAGCGAACCGCCCGCGACGTCGAGCCGTCCCGGGATCGTCTGCTGCGACTGCCAGAAGCGGCGCCCGCCGTGCCACGGGTAGTGCGGGTTGCCGAGCAGCAGCCCACGGCCGTTCGCGGTGGTGCGCCCGCCGAAGGCGACGGCGTTGGAGCCCATGTCGGCGTTGTCGGCGGCGAAGAGCTCCCGGGAGGCACGTGCGACCGCGTCGGCTCCCGCCTGCCCTCCCGGGGCCGCCGCGGTGCTCCCGCCCGGCGGCTGCGCGGCCGTGATGCCGTCCACCGCCCGTCCCTGCCCGCCGAGCACGGACAGGGCGAAGCCGCGCACGGCCACGTCCAGCGAGGTGACCGGCCGCACCCAGGCGGCGCCCCGGCACGCCGGGTCGGTGATCCGGTTCTGCTCCAGCCAGGCGTTGTAGCCCGCCGCGAAGCCCCGCATCAGCTCCTTCGCGTCCCGGCTGGGACCGCGCGGCGCCGGCTCGGCGAGCAGCCTCTCCACCGTGCCCGACCGGCGCACCCCCCGGAAGTACAGGTCGCTGGAGAGGTTCGTGGCGGCCGACGAGAGCGAGAGGTCGGACACCGCGTCGGCGCCGAAGTGACGGGAGCGTTCGCCGCGCACGGTCGTGAAACCGTCGGCCAGTGCGCACACCTGGTCCTCGGCCTGGGCCCAGCCCGTGCCGAAGCCGAGGTTCGCGTAGTCCTGGGCGACGATGTGCGGGATGCCGTATTCGGTGTAGCGGATGACGGCGGACAGCCCGCCGTGGGACGGACGTTCGTGCCGGTCACCGGACCGTTCGGCCGCCGCGGCCGGCAGCGTGGTCGCGGCGGTGAGCAGGGCGACGGCCGTGACGACGAGCCGTCTCGGGCGTATGCGCATCGTGCCTCCCGACGTCTTCGGAGGAAGGGGCGGCTGAGCGTACCAGTCGGTATGTGCACGTGTCAGTGGCATGACACGAGATGCCTCCGGTGCGGCACGCACACGTCTTGACCCGCCCCGCCCACCGGCCGAGGATCAGGCCATGACGCTGACGCCCGGACACGGCAGCACGGTCGACGGGGTGCTGCGGCGCAGTGCCCGGCGCACTCCGGCGCGCACCGCGGTGGAGTACCGCGACCGCACCTGGACCTACGACGAACTCGACACCGCCGTCTCCCGCGCGGCGAGCGTCCTGCGGGAACAGGGTCTGACCCCGGGGGACCGGGTCGGCGCCTACGGGCACAACTCCGACGCCTACCTGATCGCCTTTCTGGCCTGCGCCCGCGCCGGCCTGGTGCACGTCCCGGTCAACCAGAACCTGACCGGCGACGACCTCGCCTACATCGTCGGCCAGTCCGGCAGCACGCTGGTCCTCGCCGACCCCGACCTCGCCGGACGGCTCCCCGACGGCGTCCGCACCCTGCCCCTGCGCGACGCCGACGACTCGCTGCTCGCCCGGCTGGCCACGGCACCCGCGTACGACGGTCCCGAGCCGGGCGGCGAGGACCTGGTGCAACTGCTCTACACCTCGGGCACCACCGCCATGCCCAAGGGCGCGATGATGACCCACCGGGCGCTGGTGCACGAGTACCTGAGCGCCATCACCGCCCTGGACCTCGGCGCGGGCGACCGGCCCGTGCACGCGCTGCCCCTCTACCACTCGGCGCAGATGCATGTGTTCCTGCTGCCCTACCTCGCGATCGGCGCGACGAACATCGTCCTCGACGCGCCCGACGGCGACCGGCTCTTCGACCTGATCGAGACCGGCCGCGTGGACAGCCTTTTCGCGCCGCCGACCGTGTGGATCGGCCTCGCGAACCGCGCCGACTTCGCCACCCGCGACCTCGGCGGCCTGCGCAAGGCCTACTACGGGGCGTCGATCATGCCCGTGCCCGTCCTGGAGCGACTGCGCGAACGCCTCCCGCACCTCGCCTTCCACAACTGCTTCGGGCAGAGCGAGATCGGCCCCCTCGCCACCGTCCTGGGCCCGGACGAGCACGAGGGCCGGATGGACTCCTGCGGCCGGCCCGTGCTGTTCGTCGACGCGCGGGTCGTCGACGAGGACGGCAAGGACGTGCCCGACGGCACCCCCGGCGAAGTCGTCTACCGCTCCCCGCAGCTGTGCGACGGCTACTGGGACAAGCCCGAGGAGACCGAAGCGGCCTTCCGCGACGGCTGGTTCCACTCCGGCGACCTCGCCGTGCGGGACGCGGACGGCTACTTCACGATCGTCGACCGGGTGAAGGACGTCATCAACTCCGGCGGCGTACTGGTCGCCTCCCGCCAGGTCGAGGACGCCCTGTACACCCACGAGGCCGTCGCCGAGGCCGCCGTGATCGGCCTGCCCGACGAGCGGTGGATCGAGGCCGTCACGGCGGTCGTCGTCCCGCGCGGCGAGGTCACGGAGGAGGAACTGATCGCCCACGCCCGCGAGCGGCTCACCGCGTTCAAGGCACCCAAGCGGGTCCGCTTCGTGGACGCGCTGCCGCGCAACGCCAGCGGCAAGATCCTCAAGCGGGAACTGCGGGACCGGTTCGCCGGTCCGTGACGGGCGGCGTCCGGCCCCCTGGCCGGTATCCGTACGGTGTGCCGCCGGGTTCCTCCCGCGATGCTGAGGCCACCGGGGACCACCGGCGCGTGCGACGCGCGGGAACCACGGCGCCGATCTTCCGAAAGGCACCCGCCACGTGGCCTGTCGGCGGTCGGACCCGGTCGCTAGGCTGGCCCGCGGACGACGCAATCGGGAGGAGCACGGACGTGGCCGAGAGCACCACCCACCAGCGCCCGCTCATGGGCTGGGTCAAGCCGGAGCTGGATCTCAGCAACGCGCAGTGGCAGTCCAGCAGCGGAGGTCTGGGGGATGTCCAGATCGCCTTCGTCGAGGGGTTCATCGCCATGCGGAACAGCGGCAGCCCGGGCAACCCCTCCCTGATCTTCACCCCCGCGGAATGGGGCGCTTTCGTGTCGGGCGCACGTGAGGGGGAGTTCGACCTCACGTGAATCGCCCGCCCGGGGAAGCGAGCCGCGGCCGGGGTGCGCGGCCGGGTACGTCCGGCCGATCCGGGGGTGTTCCACCCGATTTTCCGGACACGCGTCCGTGAGCGGCCCTCCGTGGCCGACGCCTGCGCGAGGCTGACGCCACCAGGGGGAACGGTCGTACTCCGGAGGCGAGGAACCCATGAGCACCACCCTGCCGGTCATCGCGGCGGTCGACGGTTCGGACGACAGCCTGCGCGCCCTGGACTGGGCCCTCGACACCGCCCACCGGCGCGAGGCACGGCTCCGGGTGGTGCACGTGCGCCAGTACGCCGCCTGGGCGCAGACCGACGTCCTGATCGCGGGCCCGCCGGACACCGGGGACGATCCGGTGCTCGACCAGGCCCGCGCACACCTGCAGGGGCGGGCCTACGCGGTGGCCACGGAGTACATCGGCTATGAGGGCGTACCCGGCGCCGTACTGCCGGGACTGGGCGCCGACGCCCAGTTGCTGGTGCTCGGCTCCCGGGGCCGCGGCGGCTTCGCCAGCCTGCTGCTCGGCTCCAACGGCCTGGCCGCCGCCCGCGACGCCGAGTGCCCCGTCGCCGTGGTGCCCCGCCCCGGACGAGAGGTCCACGGCGCACAAGCCGAGTCCGGCCCCCGGGTGGTGGTCGGCCTGCACGTGGACAGCCCCGACGACGCCACACTCTCCTTCGCCTTCGCCGAGGCCGCGCTGCGCGGCGCCCGCCTCCAGGCGGTCGCCGCCTACCCGTGGCCGGTGCAGACCTGGGCCGCCGCCGGCCAGGTCATGCCACCGGTGATCGACGAGGTCTCCATCGAGAGTGAGACCCGGGTCCTGGCCGACGGCTTCCTCGCCCCCTACCGGGAACGCCACCCCGACGTCCGGGCCGAACCGTACGTCGTACCGGGCGACGCCGCCGGACACCTCGTCGCCGCCTCCCGCGACGCCGAGCTGGTCGTCGTCGGCCGCCACCGCAGACGCCTGCTGGCCCCGGCCCGCATGATGGGCTCGGTCACCCACGCCGTCCTGCTGCACGCGGCGTCCCCGGTCGCGGTGGTACCACCGGCTCCGCCGGAGGAGTGAGGCCGCGGGAGCGAGGGCGCGGGCCTGCGCGGGGCGACGCCGCCGGTGGCGGGGGCGCCCGGCTCCGTACGAAGGGCGAGCGGGCCGTCCGGGCGTCACACCGGTTCGGCCGGGGCCGGAGGTCGGCCGCCCCCGCCCAGGGGCACTGATGGTCGTCGGCCCCGCGCGTACGCAGCCATGCCCGGGTGGTCCGCCACCACGGAGGCACACGCGGGCCGCGTGGCCCGACCGGGCACCCGCCCGCACGCCGCTCGCGGGCTCCGGCCACGTACCATGGCGGCATGTCGTTCCTCCGCCGCCGCAGCGCCACGCCCGCCGGGCCCGACTTCGACGTATTGGCCATGGACCCCGGCGACTGGCCCGGGAACCTGGGCGCCGGCCTGCTGCCCGCGCCCGACGGCAGCTGTCAGGGAGTCTTCCTGCGCTACGACCTGTTCGGCGGCCGCGGCCCCGCGATGATCATCGGCAACCTGCCGGCGGGGTCCCCGGCCCGCGAGGTCCCCGAGGGGGAGATCCCGTTCGAGGTGGCCCAGCTCCTGCTCGCGCTGGAGAACGACGAGGAGATCACGACCGTCGGTGCCGAGGACGTCCCGGTGATGCAGGGCGACAACCTGCTCATCGTGCGCCGCCTCAAGCTCTCCGAGAGCCGGATCTCCTGCGTGCAGTTCGACCGGAGCGACGGCGTCCTGGTGACCATCGCCGCCTGGGACCGGCCCATCACCGACGATCTGTACGCCCTGCTGAAGCCGCTCCCGGCGGAGCTCTTCCAGCAGGGCTGACCCGGCGGCTACCTCGCGGTCGCGAGCGTGACGTCGGCGGCGCGCACGTACGCGACCCGGTGGCCGTACTGGATCTCGTAGTACTCGTCCTCACCGGTCACCACCCGGTGGGACGCCGGGTCGAAGGTGACCGCGTAGTAGTACTCACCGGGGACCTTCTCACCGACCACGTACTTCTGCCCCTCGGACAACCGGTACGGCAGCGGTGACACGGCCTGGGCGGGCACGCCCGCCGGGTAGGCGGCCTTCTCCGGGTACGCGCGCCCGTACACGGGGACGCTCTCCAGCCCCTCCCTCGGGGTGATCACCCGCCCCGAGGCGGGCACCGCCGCCGGGTTCTTCCGCGGGTTGTGGAACCAGGCCTTCTGCCCCAGGTACCAGATGGCCGTCCAGTCGCCCCACCGGTCGGCCACCGCGTACTGCTGGCCCGTGGAGACCCGGGACGACAGGTCGTTCACCCCGGTCGTCGGGGTGGTGCCCAGGCCGACGTCCCTGATCAGGGGCGCGTTCACGTCGTGGTCGGAGTACAGCCGCACCTCGCTGGAGCCGTGCGCCCCGCACGGTTCGCCCTTCGTCTCGCAGCCGGTGTACTCGGGGCGGTTGGTGGCGTAGTCGGGGCGGATCGTCACCAGGCCGGACTTCTTGCCGGCGGTCGGCTCGAACGGGCGGCCGAGCAGCCGGAAGTAGTGTCCCCAGTCCCAGTACGGACCCGGGTCGGTGTGCATGCCCGGGATCGTCGCGGTGGTGGTGCCGGGGACGTTGCCGTGGCCGAGGATGTGCTGCCGGTCCAGCGGGATGTCGTACTTCTTGGCCAGGTACTTCACCAGCCGCGCCGACGAGCGGTACATCGCCTCCGTGTACCAGGCGTCCGGGTCCGCCAGGAAACCCTCGTGCTCCAGGCCGATCGACTTCGCGTTGACGTACCAGTTCCCCGCGTGCCAGGCCACGTCCTTCGCCTTCACATGCTGGGCGACGTGGCCGTCGGTGGAGCGCAGCGTGTAGTTCCAGGAGACGTAGGCCGGGTCCTGGACCATGTCGAGGACCCCGTTCCAGGCGCCCTCCGTGTCGTGGACGACGATGTACCGGATGCGCTGGGAGGCGGGCCGGTTCCCCAGGTCGTGGTTGCCGTAGTCGCCGTCCCCGAACTCCTCGTACGGTGCCGGGACCCACTCGCAGGACACCGTCTTCGGGCACTCGGTGCCGGCGGCCGAGGCGGCGCGCAGGCCCGCGCCCGCGAGCTGCGAGACGTCGGGAGCCACGTCGGGGCGGGCGGCGAGGGCGACCCGCTGCCCGGCGTCCGTGGTGCGATGCTCGCCCCCGCGGATCACCTCGAACACGTCGTTCGCGTAGGCCGCCGCCGTCGCGGAGTCCTCCGCGCCCGAGAAGCGGGCCACCGCCCCGTACCACTCCGCCGGGTCCGCGCTGAGCGGCTCGCCCAGTTCCCGCTGGGCGGCGGCGAGCAGCGCGGCACCCCCGGACACGTTCGCCGCCGGGTCCTCGCGCAGCTCGTCGGGGCTCAGCCCGGTCAGCTCGGCGGCCTTCGGCAGGGTGGTCAGCCGGGCCGGCAGCTCGGCGGGGTGCGTGGCCCCGGCCGCCGGGTGCAGCGGGGCGCGGGCGTCGTCGCCGCGCGGGTCCTCGGTGCCCTCACTGTGATGCGACGCCCCGGCCAGTGCCGTGCGCGCGTCGGTGAGGTGCAGCGGGCCGTATCCGCCGGTGACACTCGGCGCGCCGGCGTGCGTGTCCCAGCGGGACTGGAGATAGGAGACGCCGAGCAGGACGCTCTGCGGCACCTGGTACTCGGCCGCGGCGGTGGCGAACGCCCGCTGCAGGCGGTCAGGGACGGGCGCGGTGCCGGAGGGGCCGGCGGCGGGCGGCGCCGCGCCGAGCAGCGGCAGCAGCAGGGCCGCGGTGGCCAGGGCGGGCACGACGGGGGAACCTCGCAAAGCGGCCTCCAGTGACGGGCGTGACGTGACGTGATGCGGCGGGGTGAGCGGGGCCGAGCGTGGCTCAGTGGTACCCGGCGGTCCGACGATCCGTCAATCATGCTGGCGGGATGGCGATTTCCCACGTCAGCAGGGGGTCGGGCGAGTTTCGTGGCGACGGCTCACGGGCCTGCGCGGCGTCAGTGGCGTACACCAATGGCCACTGCACGTGTCCGGGCACACAAAATCCGCGGCGCGCCCCTCGAAGGGCACACCGCGGACCGCCCGTCCCTCGTCTCAGCGCGTGCCGACCGCCGCGCGCACCGCCCGCCGGGCCATCTGGCAGTCGTCGTGCAGACGGCGCAGCAGCAGCCGCTGCTCCTCGCCGGACGGCGCGGCACCCGGGTGGGGCGGCGCCGGCGGTGCCGGGACCATGTCGTGCATCGAACGCTGCACGGCCGTCTCGTAGGTACGGATCTCCCGGGTCAGCACCAGCATCAGGTTCACCAGGAACGCGTCGCGCGCGGCCGGTCCCGCCGACTGGGCGATCTGGCTGATCTGGCGGCGCGCCACCGGGGCGTCACCGAGGACCGCCCACAGGGTCGCCAGGTCGTAGCCGGGGAGATACCAGCCGGCGTGCTCCCAGTCCACCAGCACCGGACCGGCCGGTGACATGAGGACGTTGGACAGCAGCGCGTCACCGTGGCAGAACTGGCCCATGCCCTGGCGCCCGCCCGCGTGTGCGATGCCGTGCAGCAGCTTCTGCAGGTCGCCCAGGTCCCGGTCGGTGAGCAGCCCCAGCTCGTGGAACCGGGAGATCCGGGCCGCGTAGTCGAGCGGGGCGTGGAAGGTGCCGGCCGGCGGCCGCCAGGCGTTCAGCCGGCAGATCGCGCCGAGCGCCGCCCTGATGTCCGCACGCGGCGGGGCTTCCAGCGGGTGCCGCTGCAGCGCCGCCACCCGCCCAGGCATCCGCTCGATGACCAGCGTGCAGTTGTCCGGGTCCGCTGCGATCAGCCTGGGCACCCGCACAGGAGGGCGGTGCCGGACGAACGAGCGGTATGCCCCTATCTCGTGCCTGATCCGCTCCGCCCACGCGGGGGAGTGGTCCAGTAAACACTTGGCGACCGCCGTGCTGCGCCCGGTCGTGCCGACCAGGAGCACGGAACGCCCGTTGCGGCGCAGCACCTGGACCGGGGCGAACTCCGGGCAGATCCGGTGCACGGAGGCGATCGCCGTGCGCAGTTGTGCGCCCTGAGGGCCGGACAGGTCGATTCTCCCGCTGAGCGGCTGTGTGCCGGGGCCCGCGCCGCGCCGAACCCTGCCCGCCCCGAGCACCGGGGCCGCCGGACGAGCGGGGGCGAGATACGGGCCGCCGCCCGCCGTCGGGCGGGGGTGCAGCGATCGCTGCGGGGCGGACACGGAGGACGATGCTGCGTACATGGGCGAGACAGATCCCTTCGTGTGCCTGCTGTGCCTGCCTGAAGCGCGGTGCCCGACCGTTGCGTACGGGAGGGAACGCCTTCCGAAAGCTGTCGCGCTGCCCGACCGGCCGCCCGGGGTCACCCTGGGGAGTAACCCCGCGGCGACCGGGTCGGGGTGGCGCATATCTACCTGACACCCGCCCGCCCGTGGCACACCATCTGGCGCACCCTGGCGAACGGTGGCGAATAGTCGCCCGGCAACCCGCACGGGGCTACTGTCAAGTCAGCCGAGAACCTGGGGGCTTGACGTGAGCGGAGAACCCAACACCCGTCTGTCGGACCTGTTCGGCCTGGCCGGCTGGTCCAAGGGCGAACTCGCGAGGCTGGTCAACCGGCAGGCGGCGGCCCTGGGCCACCCCCAGCTGGCGACCGACACCTCGCGGGTGCGGCGGTGGATCGACATGGGAGAGATCCCGCGCGATCCGGTGCCACGGGTGCTGGCGGTTCTGTTCACCGAGCGTCTCGGCCGTGTCGTGACCATCGAGGACCTCGGTCTGGTCCGGCACGGGCGTGCGGGGAAACGGCCACGCGGCGGGAGCGAGGAGCATCCCGACGGAGTGCCGTGGGCGCCCGAGCGGACCGCGGCGGTCCTCACCGAATTCACGGGAATGGACCTCATGCTCAACCGACGCGGCTTGGTGGGCGCGGGCGCCGCGCTCGCCGCGGGATCAGCACTCAGCAACGCCATGCACGACTGGCTGCACACCGACCCGGCCCTGGCTGCCGACGCCCCTGACCTCCGCCACCCCCTGCACGCCGACCCCGCCGGGTTCGACCGCTACGAGGCCGCCCCCATCGGGTCGCAGGAAGTGGAGGAACTGGAGCGCTCGGTCGAGGTGTTCCGCGCCTGGGACGCCGCCCGTGGCGGCGGGCTCCAGCGCAAGGCCGTGGTGGGCCAGCTCAACGAGGTGGGCGGCATGCTCGCCTACCACCACCCACCCCATCTGCAGCGGCGCCTGTGGGGCGTCGCCGCCAACCTCGCCGTCCTCGCGGGCTGGATGTCGCACGACGTCGGCCTGGAGCCCACGGCCCAGAAGTACTTCGTCATCGCCGCCCACGCCGCGCGCGAGGGCGGTGACCGCCCCCGGGCCGGCGAGGCGCTCTCCCGGGCGGCCCGTCAGATGGTCCACCTGGGCCGGCCCGACGACGCCCTCGATCTGATGAAGCTCGCCAAGACCGGCTCCGGCGGGGAAGTACTGCCGCGTACCAGGGCGATGCTCTACACCATCGAGGCCTGGGCCCAGGCCTCGATGGGCAAGGGCCAGGCGATGCGCCGCACCCTGGGGCGGGCCGAGGACCTCTTCGTCTCCGACAAGGCGGACGTGCCGTCGCCCGACTGGATGCAGACGTTCAAGGAGGAGGACCTGTACGGCATGCAGGCCCTGGCCTACCGGACGCTCGCCGAGTTCGAGCCGGAGGCCGCCGCACACGCGCAGCACTACGCGGAGAAGGCCCTGGCCCTGCGGATCGACGGCCGGCAGCGGTCGAAGATCTTCGACTACCTGTCCATGGCGTCCGCCTGCTTCATCGCCGACGACCCCGAACAGGCGGACCGCTACGCGCGCCTCGCCCTGGTGTCGATGGGGTCCAACTCCTCCCAGCGGACCTGGGACCGGCTGCGTGAGATGTACCGGCTCACCGCCGAGTACGCCGACTATCCGAAGATCCAGGAGTTGCGCGAGGAGATCAAGATGGCGCTGCCCAAGGGCAAGTCGCCCAAAGGGAGGGGGAGGGGCGGCAACATCGCTCCGGCGTAGCGCGCACGACGCGTTGCCTAAGGCGTCACGCGGGCCACCAGCAGGCAGGCGTCCTCCTGCCCGAGCTGTTCGCCGAACTCCTCCGTCACGATCCGTACGCCGTCCTGTGCCGAGGCCACCCCGGTCAGGCGGGGAGCCAGGGAGAGAAGCCGTCGCACGTCCGCGTGGACGAGTTCGCCGGTGTGCAGGAGCAGCAGGTCGCCGCCTTCGAGGGCCGCCTCGGCCTGTCCGGCCAGTTCGCGCCCCGTCCCTCGGCGGAACAGCAGCGGTGCGGGTCGTCCAGCGTGCGAACACGTCAGAGTGCGGGTGTGGGGCCGGTAACAGCAGTACACGGCGCCGCGAACGGGCGGCAGGGCGGTGGCGTCGAGTAACCGGCCGAGCCGTTCCGGGAGTTGTGCGGGTCGGGTGCCCGCTGCCGCCAGGCCGCGCAGGGCAGCGATCAGCGTCGCCGGACCCTGTGTCCCGTCGGCGCTCGGGCCGGTGAGGTCACCGACGCTGAGCAGGGTCTCGTCGCCGGCGAGCGGGCACGCGTCGTACCAGGCGGAGCACCGGGGTGCGTGGGCGGCCGTCGAGGCTGTCGGCGGCAGGTACCGGGCGGCCAGGTCCAGGCCCGGCCGACCCTGGTGCGGGAACCGCAGGAGGCCGTGCCAAGGCGGCTGCACGGCTTCCCGCGGTTCGACCGCGGCCCGTTGCCCGCTGTCCGCCGGCAGCGGGTGGCGGCTGAGCGAGTCACGGGTCTCGCTCACCGCCCGCTGGCTGCGGCGCAGTTCGCTGACGTCCCGCAGCACCGCCCACATCGAGGCGGTGCTGCCGTCGGCGTCGAGCACGGGCTCGCCCATCATGTGCACGGTGCGCACGGTGTCGTCGGGGCGTACGACGCGGAACTCGCCGTCGATCGGCCGGGCGTCGACGAGGCAGCCCGTGACCATCGCGGTCAGCTTCGGCCGGTCCTCGGCGAGTACCAGGGACGGGAGTTCGTCGAGGCTGAGCGGGGCGGCGGCGGGATCGAGGCCGAGGATGTGGAAGAGCTCCCCGGACCATTCGGCCTCGTCCGTCAGCAGGTTCCACTCGGCGCTGCCGACCCGGCTGAGCAGCGAACCGGGCCGCGGCGCGGGTGTCGGGCCGTCCCGGAGCTGCGCCAGGTGCTCGTCGATGTCGCTGAGCTGGTGCAGTGCCAGGTCGTACAGGGCGCGCTGCCAGCGTCCGTGGGGGTCCGTTCCGTCGTCCTGGCTGTCCCGCCGCACCGCGTCCACGTCGCCCCGCAGCCGCCGCGCCTGCGATATCAGGGCCTCGACCGAGCCGTGTCCTGGTGGCCGGGCGGCTGGGTGGTCCGCGGAGAGATGGGACGACATGACGCACTCCGATGTGCAGACGGTACGACCAAGGCGGAACCGAGGCTGGCGGAAGGACCGTTACGACTGTTGCACAGCCCGCGACGCCCCGTAAGGGATTTGGCAACACACGATACGGTGGTGCTTCTGGCATATGCCACAGTCTTCCCGGGGCGTCTTCGGCACCCGAAAGACGTAGGCGAACCGACGGTCAAGTCGTAGGTTCCCTACGGGACTTGACGGGCTCCAGGGCCTCGCGACGTCGTCGTCCTGGTGTTCGGTGAATTCTTGTTCTACGACGGGTCGCGCGGCGTCGGGCGGGGTGCCAGTTCGACGGGTGTGCGCGCGCCCGTCTCCAGGGCCCGTACGCCGGCCTCGGCGACCACGGAGGCGGCGTACCCGTCCCACGTGCCCGGGCCGGTGACCCGGCCTCGCCGGGTGGCGTCGACCCAGGCCTGCACCTCGCGGTCGTAGGCGTCCGCGAACCGTACGAGGTAGTCCTGGGGCACTTCCTGCCGGGCGCCGCCCGCCGCCGTGACGACCATGGTGTGCGCGTCCCCGATCCGGGCGCTGCCCGCCTCGCAGACCGCCTCGCAGCGCACCTCGTAGCCGAAGCCGCAGTTGACGAAGATCTCCACGTCGACCAGCGCGCCGCCCTCGGTCTCGAAGAGCACGAACTGAGGATCGAGCAGACCCTCCGGCGCACCTCCCGACGAGCGAGGCCGGAGCACGGTCACCGCGGTCAGCTCCTGCCCGAGCAGCCAGCGGGCCGCGTCGATCTCGTGCGAGACGGAGCTGGTGACCAGCATCGCGGAGGTGAAGTGCGGCGGAGAGGACACGTTGCGGTGGACGCAGTGCAGCATCAGGGGCCGGCCCAGCCGCCCGCCGTCCAGCAGCGACTTCAGCCGTCGGTACTCGGCGTCGTACCGCCGCATGAACCCGATCTGCGCCAGCCTCCGGCCCAGCCGTGCCTCCGCCTCCACCACGCGCAGGGCGCCCGCGGAGTCCGGCACCATCGGTTTCTCGCACAGCACCGGCAACCCGCGTGCGAAGGCGGCCAGCAGCGCCTCCTCGTGCACCTCGCCGGGCGAGGCGATCAGCACGGCCTCGACGCCCGGCGCGTCGAGCGCGGCGTCGACGTCCGTGTGCACGACGACCCCGTCGATGCCGCCCACGGCCGCCTTCGCCCGCTCGGCGTCGGGATCCGCCACCGCGGCGACCCTGGCGCCGCTCACCACCCCGTCGAGGCGTCGTACGTGATCGGCGCCCATGTGTCCCGCGCCCAGGACCGCCACACCCAGAAGATCGCTCACGCGGACAGGGTTTCATGGTCGTCAAGAGGGGAGGGGCCCCCGGGACGCGGCGGGGGGCGTCAGTACCGCAGCACCCCCGCGATACCGTCCGCCTCCCCGAGCGCGCCGTCCGGCACGAAGCGGACGTCGGCGCCGGTCTCCAGGCACTGCTCGACGATCTCGTCCACGACGTCCTCGCGGGCGTCGAGGTCGTCACCGTCCGCCGGGATCAGGTGCTCGCCGTCATCGCGTACGGTCACCCGGAAGTTCTCCTCGACGGCGAGCAGCCGTACGCGGCCGGTGCGGGCGCTCTCCCACAGCTCGTCCACTCCGGCCGCGAAGTCCTTGCGCCCGCGGGCCGCCTCCAGCTCCCTGGCCACGGCCTCGACGGAGCCACGTGCCTCGTCGTCGAGCGCCGGCCGCACCGCCTGCCACACGGCTTCGGCCGTGCCGTGCGCGAGGCCCCCGTGCGGGACGAGCACCGCGTCCCGCACAGCGCTTCCGGCCTCCTCCAGCAGTGCCAGCGCGGCCTGCGGGCCGGTGACGTACAGCGGTCGCGGGTGCGCGCGCAGGACCCCGCCCATCGCGGCGTCGGCCTCGCGCAGGAACCGGCGGGTGCCCTCGTCCCGGAAGGTGCTCGGCGAGTCACCGATCCGTTCCTGGCGTTCGGGGTCGAAGTTCTCCGGGGGCCGGTCGAGGGGGAAGCCGCCGGTGCGGTCCTCGACGACCCGGCCCGCGCCGCCGTTCCACAGCGCGACGCGGTCGGTGGCGACCGACAGCACCCAGAACGGCCGCTCGGCGGCCTGCGCGGCGACGAGGTTGCGGGTCAGGAAGGTGTCCGACAGGACCACGCGCTCGGGGACGGAACGAGCGAGCGTCCAGACCTGGTGTTCACCCGGCGCGGCGAAGAGCGCCAAGCCGTCCTCGGCGTGCGTCAGATCGACCTCGGCGAGGGCCCGGTCGAGTTCCCGGGACACCTCCACGCGCCGTTCGCGGGTGACCGCCGGATCGTCCTCCAGTTGCTTCTTGGCCTCGGCGACCACGTTGCGCAGCCGGACGGAGTCCTGGGCGTTGTCCGGTTCGCGGCGGTGCGTCGGTGTCAGCACGGACACGGCCGGGTAGGGGCGGGGGCGCCGCAGTTCGGCGAGGATGGCGGGACTCAGATCGTGCTCCATGTCAGCACGATAGATCCGATGGGCATGTCGGGCATTCGGGGCAATACGCCTTCGCTGTGATCCGTCGGCCGTTTCAGTCGTCGCCCCGGGCGGTCCGGGGGGCCTCGGAGCCGCAGGAACTGCCGTCGGGCGGCAGCGTGCCGTACAGCAGGAAGTCGTCGACCTTGCGGTGCACGCACTCGGAGGACGCGTACCCGGTGTGTCCCTCGCCCTTGTTGTCGAGGACCACGGCCGAGGGGCCGAGCCGCTCGGCCGTCTCCACGGTCCAGCGGTACGGGGTGGCCGGGTCGCCCCGGGTGCCGATCAGCAGCATCTTCGAGGTGTCGAGGTCCTTCACGTCGTCGCGGATGAAGTCGGTGCCCCTGGGCCGGCCGTAGCACATGAGCACCTGCGTGAGCCGGTACCGGCCGAAGACCGCGGAGGCCTCCTCGTACCGCGCGCGGAGCCGGCCCAGCGACCCCGCGACCCGGTCGGCGCTGGGACGGTCGGGGTCGTCGGCGCAGTTGATCGCCATCAGGGCGGCCGCCAGGTTGTCCATGGGGACGTCCGCCTGGTCGGTGAGGCCGCCACCGGGGTCCGCGGGACCCTGCGCGCGGACCGGGAAGGTGACGCCGCCGGACACGAAGCCCTCCAGGCCGCGGGTGTCGCCGTCCTCGAGCAGCTGCGCGAGCGCCCGCTCCAGCGTGGGCCACAGCTCGCGGCTGTACAGCGCCTGGCCGATGGCGCCCACCATGTCCTGTCCTGAGAACGGCTCGCCGAAACCCGTCGGTACCGGGTCGGAGTCGAGCGAGGCGACGAGCTGTACGACCTGGCGGCGGGCGGCCCGGGCGTCCTGTCCGAACGGGCAGGCGACGTCCTCCACGCACCAGTCGAGGAAGTTCTCCAGCGCGGTCTGCTGCCCCCGCGCGCTCGCCAGCCCCTGCTCGGTCAGCGGTTCCGTCAACGTGTCCACGCCGTCCAGCACGAACCGGCCGACCTTGTCCGGGAACTGGGCCGCGTAGACCGCGCCGAGACGGGTTCCGTAGGAGAAACCGAGGTAGTTGAGCCGGTCGTCGCCGAGTGCCCGGCGCATCACGTCCATGTCACGGGCGGCGTTGACCGTGCCGATGTGGGGCAGCACGGGGCCGGAGTGCTTCGTGCACTCGGCGGCCGCGTCCCGCAGGCGCCGGAGCACGTCCCGCGGATCGGTGAGTTCCTCGTCCCCGTCCGTGGCCTCCATGATGTCCAGCGTGGCCGGGCCGCACGTGACCGGCGAGGACCGGCCGACGCCGCGGGGATCGAAGGTCACCACGTCGTAGCCGTTGGTCAAGTGCATGAACTCCTTGCCGCCGGTGGAGAGTTCGCTCACTCCGGAGCCGCCCGGCCCGCCGAAGTTGAGCAGCACCGAGCCGCGTGAGTCACCGGTCGCCCGGTACCGGGCGAGGGCGAGGTCGAGCGTTCCCGCCTTGGGCCGGCGGTAGTCGAGGGGGACGGTGACCTTCCCGCACTGGAGGTCCTTCGGCGCGTCCATGTCCTCGCACGACGACCAGGTGATCCTCTGGTCGTAGAACCGGGACAGGCCGGACTCGGTTTCGTCCGCGGTCGCCACGGGCAGCCCCGCGCCCAGCAGGGCCAGCCCGAGCGCGCCGGTGACCGCGCAGCGCGGGACCGAGGGCCGAGTCGACAGCTTGGCCAGCATCGATGCCTCCCGGGCGCCCCGTCGCGGACCGGTGCTCGGCGCCCTCGATCACCATAAGCGGGCCCCGGACACCTCGCCTCCGGACACCTCGCCTCCGGGCGGTACCGCCCGGTCGCACGGGCGGCTTCGGCGGGCGTGCGGACCCTGTGCCGTCCGTTCGACGAAATGGTCACTCGATGGAGTGAAAGGCCTATAAGTCATTACTGGGATGGTGCGCCCGCGTTTTATCCGGTGCGGGCGAGCGCCCGTGACGATGTCTGGAAGGCAGGGATCCTCATGAGAAGCGTCATCCGAAACGGTGTGTTCGCCGTCGCCACCTCCGGCGTGCTGGCTGTGACGATGCCGGCGTACGCGGCGTTCGCGTCCGACGGCGCGGCCGCGGACGGTTCCGCGGCCGGCTCGCCCGGGCTGATCTCGGGCAACACCGTCCAGCTTCCGGTACACGTGCCGGTCAGCGTGTGCGGGAACACGGTGAACGTGGTGGGGCTCCTCAATCCGGCCGCGGGCAACCGCTGCGCCGACACCGAGGGGGCCGGTACGGCGCGCAGGGAGACCGGCGACCCCGCCGGCACCGGCACGTCCGCCGCCGGCCCGTCCGGCGGTGCGGCCGCCGAGGGCGGCGGGCAGGATTCGCCGGGCGTGCTCGCCGGCAACGGAGTGCAACTGCCGGTTCATCTCCCGGTGAACGTGAGCGGCAACAGCGTCAACGTCGTGGGTATCGGCAACCCGGCCGTCGGCAACGAGTCGACGAACACCTCCGGCGAGGAACCCGAGCCCGCGCGGCCTCCGGTGGAGCCGGTTCCGGAGCCGGAGCCGGAGCCGGAGCCGGAGCCGGTTCCGGAGCCGTCCACGCCCGGGAAGGAGCGCGCCCAGCCGAAGCCGGTCCCGCACAGCGTCCCACCGCGGGCGTCGGCGTCCCTCGCCCGCACGGGTGCGGACCAGACCCTGCCCGCCCTGGCCGGCGGTGCCGCACTCGTGCTGGGCGGAGTCGCCCTCCACCGGCGGTTCCGGCAGTCGGGGGCCGGGGCCTGACGGGCGCGGACGGCCGTCCCGGGGCGCCGGACAGCGCGCCTGTGGGACGGTCCGCTCCGGGGTCGGGGCCTGCGCTCCGACCCCGTCGGAGCGCAGGCGACGTCGTCAGGCATGCCCGCCGTCGATCGATGACTTCGTGCGCCGATCGGTGGCTCAGTGCGTAGCTCGGCGACGTGGTACGCAGCCCGGTGACTGAGGGGTCGCGCGGATAGGTCCAGCCCTCGGGCACGAGGTGGCCGGACTGCCGGATGGGGTTCAGCACGCCAAGGATCGCTCCGAACGGCGGGCCAGCGATCCAGCTCGGATGTCACACCTCAAGCTTCGGCTCCGAACCCGCCAGGTCCTTCAGTCTCTCCAGGTCGCCGCTGACCGACTGCCGTTCCTCATCGGTGAGTTGGACCGCGACGGCCTTCTTCAGCGCGGACGCCGCCGTCGTCTCGTCACCGAGCCGCCCGGCCACGTCGCCGCGCAGGACGAGGAGGCGTACGAGCTGCGCGGGTGTCGGCCGCTCGCCCTCGAGCCCGAGCACCCGGTCGATGATCTTCGCCGCACCTGCTGGGTCCTCTCTGGAGTCGGCGAAGAGCGTGGCGTTGTGCAGCGCTCGCGCGAAGGTCTCCTTGGGGGCGGGCCGGTGGTGCAGGTCCTCGCTGGTGGGCTGCCCGACCCGAATGCAGTTGCCCCCGGGGTCGGTCATCAGGAACTGCCGCACCCCGTAGGACATGTCCTTGAGCGGCCCGATCCGCGGAATGCCCCGGCTCGGGATCTTCCCGTACGCGGCCTTGAGCCCGGCCCGGAACGCCTCGTACAGCCCGTCCACGTCATCGGTGAGGACATAGCACGTGCTGTACGACTCGCTGGGCTCGTACTTCTTCATGCCGAAGAACTGCAGCCCGATATCGCCTCGCTCGACAACCGCGAACGGATTGGGGCTCTTCTGCAGGAAGGTCACCTCGAAACCGAGAGCCGTGTAGAAGTCGATGACGGGCTGGATGGTCTGACAGGGGAGCAAGGGGATCGTCTTTTCGGCCATACCCGCTACGCTAGTCAAGCTTGATTAGAAGGGAAAGGGTTCTCTGCGTGCCCGCGATCCGTCTCCTCGTCCTGGGTGCCGTCCGCCAGCGTGGCCGCGCGCACGGCTACCAGGTGCGCAACGACCTGGAGTGCTGGGGTGCGCACGAGTGGTCGAGCGCGAAGCCCGGCTCGATCTGCCACGCGCTTTAAGCAGATGGCGAAGCGAGGCCTGCTGCTGGCCCACGAGGTCGCCCCGTCCACGGCGGGCGGCCCGCTGCACACCGAGTACGAGCTCACGCAGCGGGGCACCGAGGAGTTCTCTGGCCGGGGCCGACAGGAACGACTCCCCGCTCCTGCGTCCCACGCTGGAGACGCTCGCCGTGCTCCGAACGGACCAACTCATGGCATCACCCAGGGTTCTCGACGCCGACAAAGGTGACCGGCCGGCAGGAGTGCGTGCAGAACGCATGGGTCGCACTGGCCGGCGCAGTCATCATCATCCGCCGCCTGGTCCGCCGGTCCTGGGTCCGTTACAGGTGGGACGCTTGCCCTGCCCGGTGCCCGTGACGCACGTGCCCTATCAGCGCGAGCTCTTAGTCGGCGGCCCTCCCCTCACGCCTGCCTCTCTGGTGGAACCGGCGGTGCAAGGCGTGGATCTCCTCGGCCAGTTCCGGCACGGGGCCCTCCACGGTCACGCCGGGAGCCACCTCGTGCACCGCCAGCGTCCTCACCGGCGGTGCGGGGACGCCCAGTTCCGCCAGCCAGGCCCCGAGCTGTTCCGACGAGGCGACGTACACGATGCGCCCCAGGCCCACCCAGGCGTGCGCGGCGGCGCACATCGGGCAGTGCTCGCCGGACGTGTACACCGTGGCGGCGGCCCGTTCCTCGGGGGTGAGGTGGGCGGCGGACCAGCGGGCGAGCTCGAACTCCGGGTGACGCGTGCGGTCGCCGGAGGCCACGCGGTTGTGGTCCTCGGCCAGTACCGTGCCGTCCGCGCCGACCAGGACCGACCCGAAGGGCTCGTCACCGGCCTCCAGAGCCTCGGCAGCCAGCTCCACGCACCGACGCAGATACGGCAGTTCGACGTCTTTCACCACCATGGCGTACGGCCCCTTCTCGAAACGCGGATCATCAACGGCAGCCTACGACCTCCGAACGCATTGCTACGCCTAATTGCGGGAGTTATAGACTCTAACGAATGTGAGCGTTGATAGCGATCGTCTCGCCGCCGACGCGAGGCAACCGAGAGGAAGGGACCGCCATGTCCGCCACCACCCCGCAGCCGCACGCCCCGCACTCGCGCTCGGTGACATCGACCTGCCGCACAGCTGCACCGGCATCCAAGACGTGGCGGCCGGCCTCGCGACGCTCGGTGAGCGACCCGAGGGCGACGGACGCGTGTGGCACCTGCCGACCGCGCCCGCCGTCAGTACCCGCGAGATGCACGCGATCATCGAGAAGTGCGTGGGCCGGCCGCTGAACGTCGTGGTGCTGGCGGAGCCCGGCCCTTCGGTCCGTTCGACGAGCGCTTCATGGCCGAGTACGCGGAGATGTTCTACCAGCACATGGAGCCCCAGATCATGGACTCCACCGCCTACGAGCGGGCCTTCGAGGTGGCTCCGACGCCGCTCGCGGAGACCCTGGAGGCCACCGTGACCTGGTATGAGGAATGGCTCGGGAGCCGCCGGTGACGGTCCCGTGTCCTCAGCGTCTCAGCGGCGGGCGCGGGGTCGTCGTGACCGGTCCAGCGCGGCCACGCCGAGTGCGGCCAGGCCGATCTGGATGAGCCACTCGACCCAGTCGACGCCGCCGGTGTCGGCCACGTCGAACGCCGCCGCGATCCACGATCCGATCAGCGCCGCCACGATGCCGACGAGGATGGTCCACAGGATCCCGATGCGCTGACGGCCCGGGACGACGAGGCGGCCCAGGACGCCGATGACGATACCGATGACGATGGCACTGAATATGCCGTCGATGTCCATCTCCGCCCCTTCTTGTCAAAACCCCGCGGTAGTGAGTGTGCCCCCTGCGGGCGGGCGCAGTCCGCCGGGGCTTCGGGGCGTTCGACGGGCCGGTCCGGGTCCGCGGACCGGCCCGTGGTCCTTCCTCCCCGTGCGTCTAGGGCCTGCGCATGCCCTTCGCCGCCGTAGCCAAGCACACCGCCCCCAGAGCCAGGGTCAGCGCGCCGATGATGATGTTGTTCCAGATGACGCCGGCGTCCGGGTTCGTGCCGACGATCCACGGCGAGATGATCATCCAGATACCCATCGCGCACATGGCCCCGCTGAGGCCGTACATGCGTTCCGGGGCCCGGGTGAATCCCAGGGCCAGCAGGCCGATGGCGATTCCTATGATCAGGTTGTGGGCCACGAGTGCGGGCTGGCTGGTGGTGAAGTGGAGTATCCACGGGGACACGGCACAGTAGAGGCCGAGCAGGAACACCGGCCCGTCCACGAGTGCCACGTCGCGACCACTACCAAGCATGCGGGCGTAGCGCGCCTGCATCTCCGGAGCGTCGGGGTGGCTGGTCATGTCACCTCGGGTGTGCGAGACGTTGGCCATGAGTCGTCTCCTTCGACTTGCTGGGCCGACCGCGTTCCGGTCGCGGTGTGCGGCAGCGCCGCATACGTCCATTCTGCTCTTATTTCCTCCTTATGTGTAGTTGTGGTCGGGTCGTGCGGTGGTGAGTCGGGCTGGACATGTCCACGCGGATCACGGGCAGGCGCAAGGCGAGAGAGTGAGAGGGAGACGGGAACAGTGGAGGTGGCCGTCACTATGGGCGCCAAGGTGTTGGAGCGGTTCCCCGCGGGGTCGCCGCGCGGGTCGTGGCCGGCGGAGGAGTGCGCGGCACGCCGCCGTGCCCAGGGTGAGCCCGCGACCGTCGTGATGGACCTCGAGTCGGACGCCTTCCTGGTGGTCGTCCCGGCGCGCGACGAGGACCGAGTCCAGGCCTGAGGCAGGCGGTTGCGTGTTCGCCCACCCCCGCCCCCGCGCCGGCCCCACCCCGGGCTGTGACTGTGGCGGGGACGCCACGGAAAGTGGTCCCTCGGCAGGGGAATGTATTTTGGCACCTGAAAGGTTGGCAAATACATCCAGTCGTTCAGCCGACGTCTTCCCCACCAGCGAGGCACACCGTGAACCACCCCGCCCCCGAGCGGCCCGCCGACGTCGTGGCCCGCCTGCGTGCCACCTTCCGCACCGGCCGCACCAAGCCCGTCGAGTGGCGCACCGTACAGCTGCGCCGGCTGCGCGCGCTGCTCACGGAGAACGGCCCGGACCTGGAGGCCGCGCTCCACACCGACCTCGGCAAGAGCGCCACCGAGGCCCAGCGCACGGAGATCGGCTTCACCGTGCGCGAGATCGACCACACCCTCGACCACCTGGCCCACTGGCTGCGCCCCGAGCCCGCCCCCGTCCCGGCGCACCTCGGCGCCGACGCCACCGCCTGGACGCAGTACGACCCGCTGGGCGTCGTCCTCGTCATCGCGCCCTGGAACTACCCGGCCCAGCTCCTGCTCGCCCCGGTGGTCGGCGCCCTGGCCGCGGGCAACGCGGTGGTCGCCAAGCCCAGTGAGATGGCCCCGGCCACCTCCGCCGCGCTGGCCCGCCTGCTGCCCCGGTATCTGGACACCGAGGCCGTGGCCGTCGTCGAGGGCGGGATCCCCGAGACCACGGCCCTGCTCGCCGAGCGCTTCGACCACGTCTTCTACACCGGCAACGGCACCGTCGGCCGCATCGTCATGCGCGCCGCCGCCGAGCACCTCACCCCGGTCACCCTCGAACTGGGCGGCAAGTCCCCGGCGTTCGTCGACCGCGACGCCGACCTCGACGTCGTCGCCGCCCGGCTGGCCGGCGGCAAGTTCCTCAACGCGGGCCAGACCTGCGTGGCCCCCGACTACGTACTCACCGACCCGGAGACCGCCGCCGCCCTGGAGCCGGCGCTGGTCCGTGCGGTCGAGGGGCTGTACGGGACCGACCCGGCGCGGTCGGCGGAGTACGCGCGCATCGTCAACGAGCGCCACTTCGACCGGCTGACCGGCCTGCTGGGCTCCGGCCGGGTGGTCGTCGGCGGCGGCAGCGACCGGACGCGGAAGTACATCGCGCCGACCGTGCTCGCCGACGTGGCGCCCGACTCGCCGGTGATGGGCGAGGAGATCTTCGGCCCGATCCTGCCCATCGTCACGGTGTCCGGCCTGGACGACGCGATCGATTTCGTCAACGACCGCGACAAGCCGCTGGCCCTCTACGTCTTCAGCGGGTCCGACGCGACCAGGGAGCGGTTCGCGGCCGAGACCTCCTCCGGCGGCCTCGGCCATGGGCTGCCGCTCGCGCATCTCACCGTCTCCGACCTGCCGTTCGGCGGCGTGGGGGAGAGCGGCATGGGCAGCTACCACGGCCGCTACTCCATCGAGACGTTCAGCCACCGCAAGGCGGTCCTGAAGAAGCCGCTGAGCTGAGCGACGCGATCGCTCCACGCCAACCCGGCCGGGAACCGGCCGGGTTGAACTGGTCTACACCCTTGACGGGTACAGACCAAAGCGGTTGAGTGTGCCTCCACACCCCCCACCACGGCCGCCCCCACGCCGTGGCCGGTCCGACCGGCACGCGCGCACAAGGCTCCGCTCCGCCCTGCCCTTGTACGGGAGCGGCCGTGCTCCGCCGAAGGAGGCAGACCTGTGTCGAGGCGCCGTATTTCCGCCCTGGTGGCCGTAGTCGCCCTCGCGGGAGCCGTACCCGTGCTCCTGCCCGCCACCCAGGCGTCCGCCGCCGCGTGTTCGAGTTACCCGGCCTGGTCGGCCGGCGCGAACTACCACGCCGGCGACATCGTCCGCTACACCGACGGCAAGGCCTACCGGGCAGAGCACGCCAACCCGGGCTACGACCCGCTCATCAGCACCTGGTACTGGGAGCCGTACGCCTGCGACGGCGGCTCGGAGACTCCGGTCGGCAACTTCGTCGTGTCCGAGGCCCAGTTCAACCAGATGTTCCCGGGCAGAAACCCCTTCTACACCTACAGCGGTCTGACCGCGGCGCTCAGCGCCTACCCCGGCTTCGCCAACACCGGCAGCGACACCACCAAGAAGCAGGAAGCCGCGGCCTTCCTCGCCAACGTCAGCCACGAGACCGGCGGACTCGTGCACATCGTCGAGCAGAACACCGCCAACTACCCGCACTACTGCGACTGGAACCAGCCCTACGGCTGCCCGGCCGGCCAGGCCGCCTACTACGGGCGCGGCCCGATCCAGCTCAGCTGGAACTTCAACTACAGGGCTGCGGGCGACGCGCTCGGCATCGACCTGCTGAACAACCCCTGGCTGGTGCAGAACGACGCGGCGGTCGCCTGGAAGACCGCCCTGTGGTACTGGAACACCCAGTCCGGGCCCGGCAGCATGACCGGCCACAACGCCATGGTGGGCGGCGCCGGCTTCGGCCAGACGATCCGCTCCATCAACGGCTCCCTGGAGTGCGACGGCAAGAACCCCGCGCAGGTGCAGAGCCGCGTCACCAAGTACCAGCAGTTCAGCCAGATCCTCGGCGTCTCGCCGGGCGGCAACCTCTACTGCTGAGCCGTCCGGGTGTGTGCGAAACTCCGCCGATGACCTCGGAAACGATCACCGCGGAGTCCGCGGGCGCCTGGCACCTCGGCGACCTGCCCGTCCGCCGCGTCGGCTTCGGCGCGATGCGGCTGACGGGCACCGCCGCCTTCCACCTCGGCACGCCGAGCGACCGCGAGCGGTCCCTCGCCGTCCTGCGCCGGGCGGTCGAACTGGGCGTCAACCACATCGACACCGCCGCCTTCTACTTCTCGTCCCTGCGCTCCGCCAACGAACTGATCAACAGCGCGCTCGCGCCCTATGCCGACGACCTGGTGATCGCCACCAAGGTCGGCCCGTACCGCGACTGGTCGGGGGAGTGGGGCACCTCCGCACGCCCCGAGGAACTGCGCGCCCACGTCGAGGAGAACCTGCGCCAGCTCGGCCGGGACCACCTCGACGTCGTCTACCTGCGCCGCATGCGGCAGGACTCGATCGCCGAGCACTTCGGCGCCCTCGCCGAACTGCGGGAGGCCGGCCTGATCCGCCACCTCGGCATCTCCGGCGTCGAACCACGGCACCTCGCCGAGGCCCAGGCCATCGCGCCCGTGATCTCGGTCCAGAACCGCTACGGCCTCGGCTTCCACGACCCTGCCACCGACGAACTCCTCGCCCTGTGCCGAGCGCAGGGCATCGCCTTCGTGCCCTTCTACGCCATCGCCGGCGAGGCCGGACCAGAGGGAGCCGGCACCGCCCACGAGGAGGACGTCCGTGCGGTGGCCCAGGCGCACGGCGCGAGTCCTGCGCAGGTGAGGATCGCCTGGACCCTCCACCAGGGCCCGAACGTCCTCGCCATCCCCGGCACCAAAGACCCCGGCCACCTCGCCGAGAACGTCGCCGCGGGCGCGCTTCGCCTCACCGGCGAGGACCTGGCGCGGCTCGACGGCGCGCGGACGGGCTGACCATCCGGACGCCTGAGGCGCCCGGCGTGGACGCCCGGGGCGCCCGGAGTCGTGCAAGGAGGCGCCCGCACAAGCAGACGCGCTACACGGCCCAGACGCCGTCCCGCATGATGTGCCGCTGCTTCAGCTCGCGCTGCTCGTGCCACGCCTGCACCGCGAGCGGGCGCACCCGGAACCAGGCGTACGACGCGCTGTCCTCGCGCGGGTCCCAGCCGGTCTTCGCGAGGAACGCGGCCGCGGCGGAGGGCGCCTCCCGCAGACCGAACGTCTCCACCTCGCCGTCGATGAGGACGACGTCCCGGGTGTGCCCGAACGCCAGCCGGGCCCGGCCGCCGTCACGCAGGTTGCGGCCGGTCGGATTGGTGAGCCGTGTGCACAGCCAGACCGACTCCCCGTGCCACACGAACCACAGCGGGACCATGCACGGCAGGCCTTCGGCGTCCGCCGTGGCCACCCAGATGTCCATCTCCCGTTCCAGCCGGTCCAGCACGTCCTGCCTGCGCCGCGCGGGCCCGCGCGGTGGTGCGGTGATCTTCATGGCCGTGACGGTAGTGGACGGACAGCGCTCGCACCTCGGGCGCGAGGCCTAGGACCGGAGACTGGCGCAGCGGTGGGTTTTACGTATAACCTCTCCCGTCAATCACCCGTCCCGAAAGGCACCGATGACACGCGTCGCCCTGGTCACCCTCGTCGTCGACGACTACGACGAGGCGATCCGCTTCTACACCGAGGCCCTCGGCTTCCGCCTCGCCGAGGACACGCCCCGGCCCGACGGCTCCCGCTGGGTCGTCGTCGAACCCGGCGGCGCGGCGCAGGGCGCCGCCCTGCTGCTGGCCCGCGCCAAGGGGGAGGCCCAGCGCTCCCGTATCGGCGACCAGACGGGCGGGCGCGTCGGCTTCTTCCTGTACACCGACGACTTCGCCCGCGACCACGCCCGTATGACGGCAGCGGGCGTCACCTTCCTGGAGGAGCCCCGGCACGAGCCCTACGGCTCGGTCGCCGTCTTCCGGGACCTGTACGGCAACCGCTGGGACCTGCTCCAGCCCGCCGGCTCCTGACCTGCCCCGCACCCTTGCTCAACGACCCGCCGAGGAACGACCGCACATGTCATCTACGCGCATAGACTCCGAGACTCTCCGCCGCCTCCCCAAGGCAGTGCTGCACGACCACCTCGACGGCGGCCTGCGCCCCGCGACCGTCGTGGAGCTGGCTCGGACCGTCGGCCACACCCTGCCCACCACCGACCCCGACGAACTGGCCGCCTGGTACTACGAGGCCGCCAACTCCGGGGACCTGGTGCGCTACATCGCCACCTTCGAGCACACCCTCGCCGTGATGCAGAACCGCGAGGGCCTGCTGCGCACCGCCGAGGAGTACGTCCTCGACCTCGCCGCCGACGGCGTCGTCTACGGTGAGGTCCGCTACGCCCCCGAGCTGATGACGGGCGGCGGTCTGTCCCTCGCCGAGGTCGTCGAAACCGTCCAGGAGGGCCTGGCCGCCGGCATGGCCAGGGCGGCGGCAGCGGGCACGCCGGTGCGCGTCGGCACCCTGCTGTGCGGCATGCGGATGTTCGACCGCACCCGCGAGACCGCCGACCTCGCGGTGGCGTTCCGCGACGCCGGTGTCGTCGGCTTCGACATCGCGGGCGCCGAGGACGGCTTCCCGCCCGCCGACCACCTCGACGCCTTCGAGCACCTGCGCCGCGAGAACGTACCCTTCACCATCCACGCCGGCGAGGCGCACGGGCTGCCCAGCATCCACCAGGCGCTCCAGGTGTGCGGCGCCCAGCGCATCGGCCACGGCGTGCGCATCACCGACGACATCCCCGACCTCGCGGCGGGCAAGCTCGGCCGCCTCGCCGGCTGGGTCCGCGACCGGCGGATCGCCCTGGAGATGTGCCCGACCTCCAACCTCCAGACGGGTGCCGCCACCTCGATCGCCGAGCACCCCATCACCGCGCTCAAGGACCTCGGCTTCCGCGTCACCCTCAACACCGACAACCGCCTCGTCTCCGGCACGACGATGACCCGTGAGATGTCCCTGCTGGTCGAGCAGGCGGGCTGGACGGCCGAGGACCTGCGCACGGTCACGGTCAACGCGGTGAAGAGCGCCTTCATCCCCTTCGACGAGCGCAGGGCCCTGATCGAGGACGTGATCCTGCCGGGTTACGAAGCGGCGCTCTGAACGAGCCCGCGCGCATAGGCGGCCTGTCCGACGTGCTGGAGATCGTCGGACAGGACGCTCACCAGCCGGGCTCCGAGGGTGACCGGCGGGTCCCAGTTCTCGTCCACGATCCGCTCCAGGTCCCCCGCGGTCAGGGATCGCAGGGCCCCGAGGGTCTGCTCGTGCACGGCGTCGTAGTAGCCGGTCAGCAGGTCCGCCGAGTCGACCCGCACCTTCGCGACCTTCGCGGAGCTGTGCCCGTACCCGGTGTCGTGGCGGGGCAGACCGAGGCCGAAGCGTTTCTCCCACTCGTCGGTCAGCCACACCTGGTCGAGGTCGAACGCGTCCGCGATGTGGTCGTCCTGGACGCGGGTGAGGTGCCAGACCAGCCAGCAGACGGAGTTGGTGTCGTCGGCGGGGCGGGCGTTCAGGCCGTCGGGGTCCAGGCCCTCGACGGCGGCGTGGACTTCTTCCTGGATGCGGCCGTAGCCCTCGATGAGGATGTCCTTCGCATGCATGGGTCCACCATCGCGCAGTCCGCCCTCACGCGCTCCCCGTTTCCAGCAGCCCCATGAGCGCTCGCGCCGCCGGGCTGGTGGCCTGCGCGGGTGGCAGCAGGGCGATGGTCTCGTACGCCGTGTCGTCGGAGTCCTTCAGCGGCAGTGAGGTGAGGGAGGCCCGCTTGTGCCGGAAGTGGCGCGGCACGACCGCGATGCCGAGGTTCTCGTCGAGCAGGTCCAGCAGACCGTGTACGTCGTTCACCTCCAGCGCGACCGTCCGCCGTACGCCCGCCTCGGCGAACGCGGTGTCGGTGACGCGGCGCGGACCCCAGTCCGGGTGGAAGTCGACGAAGACCTCGTCGGCGAGATCGTGCGGGGTCAGCACCGCGCCGACCGTCGCGAGGCGGTGGCCGGGATGACACAGGACGGTCATCGGCTCGCCGGCCAGCGAGACGGAGCGCAGCTGGTCCGTGTCCGCCTGCGTCCGGTAGGCGAAGGCCAGGTCGAGCCGCCCGGCCGCGACCTCCTCCGCCAGCTCGCCCGAGCCCGCCTGCCGCAGCCGGATCTCCACGTCCGGGTGCTCTCTGCGGAACGCGGCCAGCAGTCCCGCCACCGGCACCCCGGCGATGCACTGCTCGGTGCCCAGCGACAGCGTGCCGCGCAGCACGCCCTGCACCGCGGCGACCGCCTCGTGCGCCGAACGCACCTGGGCGAGGATCCGCTCCGCCTCGCCCAGCAGGGCCCGCCCGGCCTCCGTCAGCGTCACCCGGCGGGTCGTGCGTACGAACAACGGCGCCCGCAGCTCCCGCTCCAGCGCCCGGATGGACGCCGACAAGCCGGACTGGGAGACCAGCAGCCGTTCCGCCGCGCGGGTGAAGTGCTGGTCCTCGGCGACCGCGACGAAGTGCTGGAGATGACGCAGTTCCATGACTGAGAAGCGTAGCCGCACAATCCCATCGGATTCTTCTGTTGGACCACTGCCCGCAGGTCACGACAGAGTGGGACACGGTTCCGCCCAAGCCCCGTACCCCCGGGTGCCAACCTCTCTGGAGTCGCGTTGTACACCGCACATCCCGACCGCTACGCGGACATGCCCTACCGGCGCACCGGACGCAGCGGTCTGAAGCTTCCCGCGCTCTCGCTCGGCCTGTGGCACAACTTCGGCCCGGACCGCCCCGTCGAGACCCAGCGCGCCATCCTGCGCCGCGCCTTCGACCTCGGCGTCACCCACTTCGACCTCGCCAACAACTACGGCCCGCCGCCCGGTTCCGCCGAGTCCGCCCTCGGCGAGGCCCTGAAGGCCGACTTCGCGCCGTACCGCGACGAGCTGGTCATCTCCACCAAGGCCGGCTACCTGATGTGGCCCGGCCCGTACGGCGAGTGGGGCTCGCGCAAGTACCTCCTCTCCTCCCTCGACCAGAGCCTGACCCGGATGGGCCTGGACTACGTCGACGTCTTCTACTCGCACCGCCCGGACCCGGAGACTCCCCTGGAGGAGACGATGGGTGCCCTGCACGCGGCGGTGCGGCAGGGCAAGGCGCTGTACGTCGGTGTCTCCAACTACTCCCCGGAGCAGACCCGCGAGGCCGCCCGTATCCTCGCCGAGCTGGGCACCCCGCTGCTGATCCACCAGCCGCGCTACTCCATGCTCGACCGCCGCCCCGAGACCAGCGGCCTCCTGGACACCCTCGACGAGCTCCAGGTCGGCTCCATCGCCTACTCCCCGCTGGAGCAGGGCCTGCTGACCGGCCGCTACCTCGACGGCATCCCGGAGGATTCGCGCGCCGCGAGCGACAGCCCCTTCCTGAACTCCGACGCCGTCACCGAGGAACTGGTCGGCAAGCTGCGCGACCTGGACGAGATCGCGAAGTCCCGCGGCCAGTCGCTGGCCCAGATGGCGCTGGCGTGGGTGCTGCGCGAGGGCCGGGTGACCTCCGCCCTGGTCGGCGCGAGCAGCCCGCGGCAGGTGGAGGACAGTGTGTCGGCCATCGGGAACCTCGACTTCGGCTCCGACGAACTGACCCGGATCGACAAGATCGTCACCCGGTAGTACGCGCCCGGACGATCCCGGAGGCGGCCCGCCCCCTCCGGGATCGTCGACGTTCGCAAGGCGTCGGGGGCGAGCGGAGGACGGGATACCGGGCGAACCGTCACGCCCCCTCGGGCACCCGGTCCAGGAAGCCGTACACGGCCCGGATCCGTCCCTCGGCGTCCAGCGTGACCACGTCGGATCCGGCCACGGGCGCCGAACCTCCCTCAGAGGGGGCACCCCCGGCCTCGCTCACCAGCTCCCAGGAGAAGCGTGCCGTGTCGTGGTGCCCGTCCACGGCACCGATGAGCCGGAAGACGAAACCGGGGAACTGCTCGTGCGCCGCCGCGATCACGGCCGCGATCTGCTCGTGGCCGCGGACGTCGGCCAGGGGGTCGGTGTAGCCGCCGTCATTGGTCCAGGCCGCGGCGACCGCTTTGGCCCGGGCGTCCGGCCCGGCGTTCCACGCCTCGAAGTAGCGGGCGACGGCGTCGTCGTAGCGACGGGTGGGTGCGGACATGGCGATCAGCCTCCATCAAGGTGTGCGCGCACGGCGCATGCGCTGCTCAGGGACCGGATCCCGGTCGCGGCGACCCGGTGGCGCAACCATGCCGTGACCCATCGGCGGCGTCGATTACCCCGGGGGTCATGACGACGCGCCTGCGGGGGAGCGGAGGGGCATATTCGGGGGCGCGGAGACGGCGCACTTCGCAGTGGTGGCGACGGGGGCCCGCGCCGCAGGGTTTCGGCCACCAACAGCCGTGAATATGCCAGGAGACTGGCCGGAAATTCATGGTGACAGTGGTTCAGTAGTGAACATACTCACCTCTAGGGCGTCTCACACCATGCGACACCGCCCTCACGCACAGCACACGAGCCGCACGGACGCCAGGCCCGACCGGCAGGCGGGCGGGGCGACGGGGGAGGGGAGCAGTGCACGACGAGTTCCTGTGCCATGTCACCGCCTACGGTGTCTGTGACGGCCGACGCATCGGTGTACCCCTGGGAACCTACCGGGCTCCCACCCTCGCCCTCGCCCTGTGGTGGCTGCGCGACCGTGCCTCGTGGATGGCCGAGCGGCTGGATCCGCAGCCCGACACCCCCCACTTACCGCGCGGTGCCCTGACCCCGGTCGCCGACGACGCCCCCGACGTACCTCGCGTCCTGCGTACCTGGTGCGCCGATGACGTCCAACAGGAGCTGGTCGCCGAGGAGTTGGCGGCGGGGCGCCTGGTCCGGATCGCCACCAGCGACGACACCACCGAGTACGAACTGATGGCCGAGTCCGTGGACGCGCTGCGCATGCAGCGGGCCTCCCCGCCCCTCGTCGTCCCCGTAGCCTGAGCCACCCGGGCTCTTCCGGCCGCGTCCCTACGGCTCAGCCGGGGCCCGGTCACCCCGCCGGCCCGCCCACCGCGCGAGCAGCGCGCCGAGGAACCCGGTGACCAGCCCCCACAGAAGGGCGAGACCGACGGCACTCCACAGGCGCGGGCGCAGGAACAACTGCCCGGACAGCCCGTCGCCCAGATCGCCGATGCCGAGCACCGACAGCCCGTAGTGCGCGGAGATCCGGCCGACAAGACCGATCATGAGGACCGTGAGTGCCAGCGCGACGGCCATGTGCACGGCGTGCGACCAGGCCGGCATCCGGTCCGGAGAGCGGGACGCGAGTACGAATCCGGCCGCCAGGAGCAGGACCGCCGCGACGACCAGGAGCCACCACCACCGCCCGTCGTGCTCGGTGAGCGTCCGCAGGTTCAGGGTCGAGACGTCCGGCGTACGCAGCACTTCGTCGAGCACGTGTGGCACCGGCAGCCCGAAGGGCCCCTCCACCCGCCCGTCCCAAGAGGCACCGAGGCCGAGCGTGAGCGCGAGCCACGCCAGGTTCGGCAGCCCCAGCAGCAGTACGGCGAAGGTGTCCGCCGGGTGCCCCCGCGTTCCGGCCACGACGAGGCCGACGACGAGGCCGACGACGACGTACGCGATCAGCAGCGCGACCATCGCGTACGCCGCCGGCCGCACCGACGTCCGCACGCGCAGCAACCGCCCGGGCAGCGGAGCCCCGCGCGAGACCAGCAGGGCCAGCACGAGGACGCCCGCCAGCCACAGCAGCCCGAAGAGGACGGTCAGCGGCACGTCCGTGGTGAAGCCGACCGTCGGCTCGACGCCGAACAGGTCGCCGAGGTCGCTCAGCACGCCCTCGCCGAGGGAGACCTCGAAGGTCTGGCGGGCGGCGAAGGCCAGCCCGAGGAGGGCGAGCAGCCACAGGACGGCGATCCGCCCGGTCCAGCCGGCCAGCTCCGGGGCGCCGGCGACGGCCCGGTGGCGCAGGGGCCGCAGGAACCCCCGGGCGATCACCAGCGCACCGGTCAGCGCGACGGACAGCGGGAGCACGCTCAGCCCGGCGTCGGTGTCGGCGAACCCTCCGGCGTCGCCGGACAGCTCCAGCGCACCGCCCACGGCGGTGACGACGGTCGCCGTGACGACCCGGGGGAAGGCGTTGTCGGGCAGGTCCGCGGCGCCGGCCGCCCACAGTCCGAGCGCGGCCACGACTCCCATGGCGACCAGCCCGGCCAGCACAGTAGCCAGGGCCTGGACCCAGCCGTGACGGGCGGCTGCCTGCCCGAAGGGACCGGAGGGGGTTCGCGGACTCACGCTGCCACGCTAAGCAGCACCCTCCGGACGCGCCCGACGACCGGGGCCGTCCGCGTCGGCGGAGCACGGGGTGCGCCCGCGTGCGCCGGTCCCGAGGGCGGTCCGCGCCCCGGCTCGCGGGCCCGCCCCGACGTGCCGTCGACGAGAAGGTCCCGCAGGGAACGTACGACCGGGGACCGGTCCGGGGCGTGCGCCGTGCCGCACGCGTCCGGGCGGGCTCAGCCCGCCCGGACGATCAGGGCGTGGTCGCCGAGCCCGAGCAGGCGGTCGGCCGGCACCTCGCCGCGAGTCGTGAAGACCGCCAGGAGACGGCCGGTCCCCGGGTCGAACGCCACGTCCAGCACCGTGCCGTGCCCGCTGCCCGTCTCGGTCAGGACCCGGCGGCCCAGCAGGTCGTGGCGGGGCGGAACCGTGTCCGGGGCGGCGGCGGAACGGACCCGGACGGCGCCCGGGCCGACCGCGCGCACCGCGTCCCAGGGCAGTGCGCTCTCCCTGCGCAAACGGCCGCCGCGGAGCCGGACGTGGCTCACCGCGCCGGACGCGATGTCGACGGCCAGGGACGTCACGGTGCCGAGCGGCCCGGACTCGGCCGGCGGCACCACCGGCAGCCCCCGCACCTCGGTGAACAGCATCACGGCAGCGAGCCCTTCCACTGCCCCGGCACCCCGCCGGCCAGGGAGGTGAAGCCCGCCAGGTCGTCGGCGACGTGCCGCACGGCGTCCGCGGGCAGCACGAGGGCCCGGCCGGCGACCGTGAGCGTCCCGCCGCGCGGCACGTACACCCGGCGCCGGTGCCGGGCCGGACCGGGCACGAACGCTCTGCTCGCCGCCACCCGGAATCCGACGATCCGCCCGGCGCTGCCGCCCTCGACCACGACGTCGAGCACCGTTCCGATCTCGGCGCCCGCCTCCGTCAGCACCCGCGCCCCCAGCACGCGGGCCCGCAGAGTCTGCTGGTGCGCCATGACGGCCGCGGCGCTCATGAGCCCCCGCCGGTCGCGGATCATCACCGCGTCGTGGCCCAGCGCGTACACCGTCGACCAGGGCAGACCCTCCTTCAGCGGGCCGGACAGCAGACCCCGCCCGGTCAGGGTGAAACCGGTGATCCGGCTCGCGGCGGCGTCGCATACGGTGTCCTTGACGTCGGCGACGGCGTCGCCGCCGAGAGTGACCACCGGCCGGGTGGTGAGGCTCCGCGCGGTCATCAGCTCGTTCATCGCACCCCCTTCCCGCACCTCCGGGTTCCCCGCGCCACTGTGACGATGCCCGCAGTACGAAGACACGGGGACTGCGAGGCCCGGCTCGGGGTACGAGGACAGGTGCAGCAGCGTCCGGCCAGTCCGGCTTCCGAGAGAGAAACGCATGACCGAGTACCTGGACGGGGCAGTGATACCGACTGGTTTCGACGTACCCGTTGAACCGCTGAGGCGGGCGGCGCACTACTCCGGCGAGCCGGGATGCATAGCGCAGGCGCGTTCCTTCGCCTCGCTCTTCCTCGACCGGTTGAGGACCGAGTGGTGCGCCACGATCGGCGGGCGCGCCGACGGCGCGGTGCTGCTCGTGGTGAGCGAGCTGATCACCAACGCCGACCGTCACAGCAAAGGGCCGTACATCCTGGAGCTGGAGGGCACGGACGCCTCCGTGGCGGTGATCGTCTACGACAGCAGCGGGGCGGTGCCCCAGCGCTTCCCCCGCGACCCCGAACGCGTCGGCCGGCACGGCCTGGAGATCGTCCACGCCCTGGCCGAGACGGTTGTCGTCGAGCACGTACCGGTCGGCAAGCGGGTGCGCGCCGTGGTGCCCCTCACCGAAGCATGACCGTGCCCCGCCACCCCCGCACGTCCGGGGCGTGACGCGGCACCCGCGTTCTTGCCGTCGCCTGCCGTCAGGCGCAGCCGAGTTCGCCCAGCATGCCCTCGCGCAGCCGCGTGATGATCCGCTTGATCAGCCGGGAGACGTGCATCTGCGAGCAGCCGAGCCGCTCGCCGATCTCCGCCTGGGTGGCCTCCTCCACGAACCGCATGTGGATGATCTGCCGGTCGCGCTCACTGAGCTCGGCCATCAGCGGAGCGAGCGAATGGAAGTCCTCGACGAGGCGCAGCCCGTCCTCCTCCACTCCGATGAAGTCGGCCAGCACCGACTCACCGTTCTCGGGCCCGTCCCCGGTCAGCGCGGCGTCCAGCGACGAGGAGTTGTAGCCGTTGGACGCGATCTGGCCCTCGACCACCTCGTTCTCGCTGAGGTTCATCAGCGTGGCGAGTTCGGCGACGGTGGGTTCGCGGTCCAGGCGGGAGGAGAGCTCCTCGCGCGCCTTGGCCAGCTCCACACGCAGCTCCTGCAGACGCCGGGGCACGTGCACCGCCCAGGTGGTGTCACGGAAGAAGCGCTTGATCTCGCCGACGATGTACGGCAGCGCGAAGGACGTGAACTCCACCTCGCGCGACAGCTCGAACCGGTCGATAGCCTTGATCAGGCCGATCATGCCGGTCTGTACGACGTCCTCCATGTCGTCCCCGCGACCGCGGAAGCGGCCGGCGGCGAACCGCACGAGCGACATGTTCATCTCGATCAGCGTGTTGCGCGCGTACTGGTACTCGTGTGTGCCCTCTTCGAGCTCCGTCAGGCGCTGGAAGAACTGACGGGACAGCTGCCGCGCGTCACGCGGGGCCACGGTGCGCGGGTCCACGACACCCGGCAGTGATCCGTCGCCCGTCGTGTTCTCGGTGGTCTTCTCGACGACCTGCGCCTCGGGCCGGATCACGGCGGACTCCATTGCCTCTCCCACGAAAGTCACGGTTCGACGTCTCCCTAGGTTCTTCCCGCTTGCGGATACCCGGGGCGCGGCGGCACATGCCCCCCGTGTTCACGGGTGGCGAGAACTCGGTGCCACTCCGTCATCGAGGGACGATGTGTTCCGTGATGTGTTCCTTCTCAGCGTAGTCCCGTGGGCGTCGGCCGGCACCCGGTGACTCCCCTCCGGTTTCCCTCTGGGCGGAACGCCGGCCCCTTCCCTCGTGCGGCGGGGATCCTAGGCTGAGGAGGTGACCAGCCACGTGTCGAACGAAGCCCGCATCATCGCGCTGCGCCCGCAGAGCGCGCGCCCGGGAGCCCGCCCCGCCGCCTCGCCGGTCCCTCCGGAGCGCAGGTCGCCCACCGCCAGAGAGCCCTTGTGGCGCGATCTCGTCGGTGACGTACTGCGCCGTGAACGCCTCGCCCAGGAACGCACCTTGAAGGAGGTGGCGGAGGCCGCCCGGATCTCCATGCCGTATCTGTCCGAGGTGGAGCGCGGCCGCAAGGAGGCGTCGTCGGAGGTGCTGGCCGCCGCCGCGGGCGCCCTCGGACTGGGCCTCGGGGACCTGCTGGCGCGGGTCCAGGGAGAGCTGGTCCGCCTCACCTCCCGGCACACCGGCGCCGGCCGTGGTACGCCCGGCGCCCGGTACGACGGGATGTGCCTGGCCGCCTGACCGCCCGCACGGGCCGGCGCCACGCGGACGGCGAGGCACCGGCCCGGCCTCTCACACCACCCCCACCAGGCGCCGGCCCAGTACCTCGTCGGCCAGCCCGTACGCTACCGCCTCCTCGGCGGTGAACACCTTGTCGCGGTCCGTGTCCGCGCGCAGCGTCGCCACGTCGTGGTGCGTGTGCCGGGCCAGCACCTCCTCCACCTGGGAGCGGATCCGCACCATCTCCTTGGCCTGGAGCGCCAGATCGGAGGCCGTGCCGCGCTGTCCGCCGGTGGCCGGCTGACCGAGCAGCACCCGTGCGTGCTCCAGCACGAAGCGCCGCCCCGCATCCCCGCCGGCCAGCAGCACGGCCGCCGTGGAGGCCGCCTGCCCGACGCAGAACGTGGAGATCGGTGCCTGCACGAACGTCATGGTGTCGTAGATCGCCATCAGCGAGGTGTACGAGCCGCCGGGCGAGTTGATGTAGATCGCGATCTCGGTCTCCGGGGCCGCCGACTCCAGATGGAGGAGCTGCGCGATGACGACGTTGGCGACGCCGTCGTCGATCTCGGTGCCGAGAAAGATGATCCGCTCGTTCAGCAGCCGGCTGAACACGTCGAAGGACCGCTCGCCCTGCGGGGTCCGCTCGACGACGTTCGGAATCGTGTACGTACCCATCACCGCAGCCCCATCCTCGGTCGGGTCGTGGCCGGGCGGACGTCCGCGAGGGACTCCAGGACCCGGTCGACCATCCCGTACTCCCTGGCCTGCTCGGCCGTGAACCAGCGGTCCCGGTCTCCGTCCCGGGAGATGGTCTCCGGGCTCTGACCGGTGTGCTCGGCGGTGATCCGCTCGATGGTCCGCTTGGTGAACTCCAGGCTCTCCGCCTGGATCTCGATGTCGGCGGTGGTACCGCCGATGCCCCCCGACGGCTGGTGCATCATGACGCGCGCGTTCGGCAGGGCGTACCGCTTGCCGGCGGTGCCGACGCTCAGCAGGAACTGCCCCATGCTGGCGGCGAACCCCATGGCGAGCGTCGAGACGTCGTTGGGGATCAGCCGCATCGTGTCGTAGATGGCGAGCCCCGCGTGCACGGAGCCGCCAGGACTGTTGATGTACAGGCTGATGTCGGTCCGCGGGTCCTCCGCGGACAGGATCAGCAGCTGGGCGCAGACCCGGTTCGCGGAGACCTCGTCGACCTGCGTGCCCAGCAGCACGATCCGCTGCGCGAGCAACTGCGCGGCCAGGTGGTCGTCGAACGGGGACGACGGCGTGTCGCCCTCCTCCGCGCGGGGCAGCGAGGCCGGGGCCGGGCCGGCGATGAGTGGAGACATCGGCGCTCCTTGTCGAGTCGTCGAGAACGTCGTACGCGGCTGGCGGCGCCGCGGTCCGTCCACTCTGGGTCCGCCCCGGCCCCCGGCGGGGGTTTCTCTGCCCGGGGCAGATTCGCCACGGGCAGATCCCGGTCCGTACGACCGATGAGTTCTCCGGCCCGCGCCGGTCGACAGTGGTGAACGTGTTCCAGCCCAGGAGGTACTCATGAGCACCGACGGATTCACCACGTGTCTCTGGTTCGACGGCCAGGCGGAGGAGGCCGCCCACTTCTACGTCTCCCTCTTCGAGAACTCCGGCATCGGCGCCGTCACCCGCTACCCCGACGGAGCGCACCAGCCCGCCGGCACCGTCCTCACCGTCGACTTCACGGCCAACGGCCAGAAGTTCGTCGCCCTCAACGGGGGCCCGGAGTTCACGTTCAACGAGGCGATCTCCTTCCAGATCACCTGTGACGACCAGGAAGAGGTCGACCACTACTGGACGAAGCTCACCGAGGGCGGCGGCGAGGAAGGGCCCTGCGGCTGGCTCAAGGACAGGTTCGGCGTCTCCTGGCAGGTCGTCCCGGGCCGGCTCGAGGAGATGTTCCGCGACCCGGATCCCGCGAAGGTGGCGCGCGCCAACCAGGCGATGATGTCGATGCACAAGCTCGACATCGCCGCGCTGGAGAAGGCGTACGCCGGGCAGTGAGCAGCCCGCCGGCGCGCGGAGCGGGGCAGCGCCGGCCGGCGTGCGGAACACCGGTGCCACGCGGACGTCTCCTGAGCCCCGTCCGGTCACCTCTGGGGACCATGACATGATCGGGCGCATGCGTGAACGTGTTGTGGCCGCGTGCGACGGGGCTTCGAAGGGAAACCCGGGTCCGGCCGGCTGGGCCTGGGTGGTCGCCGACGCGTCGGAGAGCCCGGTCCGCTGGGAGGCGGGCCCGCTCGGCAGGGCCACCAACAACATCGCCGAACTCACGGCGCTGGAGCGCCTGCTGGCGTCGACCGACCCCGACGTACCGCTCGAGGTCCGCATGGACTCGCAGTACGCCATGAAGGCCGTCACCACCTGGCTTCCCGGCTGGAAGCGCAACGGCTGGAAGACGTCCGCCGGCAAGCCGGTCGCCAACCAGGAGCTGGTCGTGCGCATCGACGAGCTGCTCGACGGCCGCTCGGTCGAGTTCCGCTACGTGCCCGCCCACCAGGTCGACGGCGACCGGCTCAACGACTTCGCCGACCGCGCGGCCAGCCAGGCCGCCGTCGTCCAGGAGCCCGCGGGCAGCGGCCTCGGCTCACCGGAGCCGCCGCCGTCGCCGGACGTCCCGGCGGCCCGCAAGGCACCGCGCCGGGGGCCGGGCGCCGCCCGCAAGAGCGGCGGTTCGCCGGCGCGCACCATCAAGGCGAAGTTCCCGGGGCGTTGCCTGTGCGGCCGTGCGTACGCGGCGGGGGAGCCCATCGCCAAGAACGACCAGGGCTGGGGCCACCCGGAGTGCCGCACGGCGGCGGCCGGGTAGCCCACGCCGTCCCCCGGCCGCGTAGCGCCGGTCCGCACCCCCTCACTTGTTACTGTGCGTCCGCGAATGACCGAAATGACCGTAATGAGTGCATACCAGGGGTGTGTATGAAGGTCGCTTGTGTCGGCGGCGGGCCCGCCGGACTGTATCTGTCGATCCTGCTCAAGCTGCAGGACCCCTCCCACGACATCACCGTCCACGAACGCGACCCGGAAGGCTCCACCTACGGCTGGGGCGTCACCTACTGGCGCGGACTGCTCGACCGGCTCCAGGAACACGACCCCGAGTCCGCGCGCGCCGTCGAGGAGTACTCGGTGCGCTGGCGCGACGGCGTCGCCCACGTGGGCGACCGGTCCGCCCGGCACCGCGGCGACGAGGGCTTCGGCATCGGCCGCCACCGGCTCCTGGAGATCCTCGCCGCCCGCGCCCGCTCCCTCGGCGTACGCCTGGAGTACGAGGACGGGATCACCGGCGCCCCGCCCGCCGCAGACCTCGTCGTGGCGGCCGACGGGGTGGGCAGCGCCCTGCGCACCCGCCACGCCGGTCACTTCGGCACCGAGATCCGGGAGGGCCGCAACCCCTACGTCTGGCTCGGCACCACCAAGATCTTCGACGCCTTCACCTTCGTCTTCGTCGAGACCGACCACGGCTGGATCTGGGCGTACGGCTACGGCTACGGCCCCGAGGGCAGTACCTGCGTCGTCGAGTGCGCGCCCGAGACCTGGACCGGCCTGGGCCTGGACCGGGCCGACGCGGCCGAGGGACTGATCCTGCTGGAGAAGCTTTTCGCGGACGTTCTGGACGGCCATCCGCTCACCGGGCGGTCCGTGCCCGGCGCCCGCGCACCGTGGCAGACCTTCCGCACGCTCACCAACCGCACCTGGTCCCGGGACAACCTCGTCCTCCTCGGCGACGCCGCCCACACCACGCACTACTCCATCGGCGCCGGCACCACCCTCGCGCTGGAGGACGCCATGGCCCTGTCCGCCGCGCTGCGCGAGAGGGCGACCCTCCCGGACGCCCTCGCCCACTACGAACGCGAACGCAGGGCGGCCCTGCTGCCGGTGCAGAGCGCGGCCCGCCACAGCGCCCAGTGGTACGAGAACCTGCCCCGCTACATCCACCTGCCCCCGGAGCGGATGTTCGCTCTCCTCGGCCAGCGCCACTCGCCGCTGCTGCCGTACCTCCCGCCCCAGCTCTACTACCGGATCGACCGGGCGGCCGGGCAGTTGGAGGCGCTGCGCCGGCTCAAGCGCTGGCTGGGGCCGAGAGTCGCGCGGACGGTGCAGGCACGGAACCTGGCCGCCCGCGGCTAGGGCGACGGAACCGAGCTTGTCCCGGAGCGGTGCGTGATCACTGCGGATGGCAGACTGACGACATGGACGAGCGCACATTCGACAGGTCGGATCAGCACGCATCGGTGGTCGGCCTCGGCACCTGGCAACTCGGCGCCGACTGGGGAGACGTCGACGACAAGGAAGCCCTCGCGGTGCTGGAGGCGGCGGCCGAGTCGGGGGTGACCTTCTTCGACACGGCGGACGTCTACGGCGACGGACGCAGCGAGGAGACCATCGCCACGTTCCTGCGGGGCAGGCCCGACCTGCACGTGCTGGTCGCCACGAAGATGGGCCGCCGGGTCGAGCAGATCCCGCAGAACTACGTCCTCGACAACTTCCGGGAGTGGAACGACCGCTCCCGCCGCAACCTGGGCATCGACGTCGTCGACCTGGTACAGCTGCACTGCCCGCCGACGTCCGTCTACTCCACCGACGAGGTGTTCGACGCACTGGACACCCTGGTCGAGGAGGAGCGCGTCGCCGCGTACGGCGTCAGCGTGGAGACCTGCGAGGAGGCACTGGCCGCGATCGCCCGGCCGAACGTGGCGAGCGTTCAGATCATCCTCAACCCGTTCCGGATGAAGCCCCTGCGCGAGGTCCTCCCGGCGGCCCGGGAAGCGGGCGTCGGCATCATCGCCCGGGTGCCGCTGGCGTCCGGTCTGCTGTCCGGCAAGTACACCCGGGACACGGTCTTCGCCGCGAACGACCACCGGAACTTCAACCGGCACGGCGAGGCCTTCGACCAGGGCGAGACCTTCTCCGGCGTCGACTTCGCCACGGGCGTGGAGGCCGCCGCCGAGTTCGCCGCGCTCGCCCCCGAGGGATACACCCCGGCTCAGCTGGCGCTGCGCTGGATCATCCAGCAGCCCGGCGTGACCACGGTGATCCCCGGCGCCCGTTCGCCCGAGCAGGCCCGCGCCAACACGGACGCCGCCCGGCTGCCCGAGCTGTCCGAGGACACGCTCGCGGCCGTCCGCGACCTCTACGAACGCCGTGTCAAGGACCAGGTCGAGGGCCGCTGGTAGGCGCTGCCCGCGAACCTCACGGCACCAGGAGCAGCTGCCGCTCCCGCTCCTGGTCGCCGGAGGCCGCTCCCTCGTTCCGCGTGCTGAAGGCGTGGGACAGCGTCTTGCTCGCCGCCTCGACGGCCTGCGGTGTGCCCTGCACGGTGACCTCCACCGGCGTGGACAGCGGGGCACCCGCCTCTCGGGGCGCCGAGGACGCCTCCGGGGCCGCCGGGGAGTCGAAGGTCGCGATGCGCACCGTCGCCCGCTCGTCCGCCGGGAGGCCGTCGGACGCTCCGAAGACACCCTCCAGTGCGCGGACGATCGCCCGCGCGTCGTCGATGCCGCCACCGCTGAGTGTCACGGTGAGCTGTGTGTCGGACATCCTTCACCTTCCTCCTGGGCCTGCGTCGGTCGGTCCCGGCCCGTGTAACCGTCCCCCGATCGCCCAAACCGGGCGCGCCGACCCCGGCACGGGGCCTGAGCGCGGGGAACCCGGGAAGAGGGAAGGGGACGCAGGCCGCGGCAACCGGGAGGAACAGTGACGGACTCGGACACGGCGGATGACAACGGCTCGGTCCGGCGCAGAGGGCGCAACGAGAGCGAGGAGGAGCGGGCGGACCGGATGTGGACGGAGCTGATCCAGGAGGTCCGCGTCGCGCAGATGGGCGTGCAGATCCTGTTCGCCTTCCTGCTGACCGTGGTGTTCACTCCGAAGTACGACGACCTCTCGGACACGGACCAGACGATCTATCTCGTGACGGTCGTCCTCGGCGCCGTGACCACGGGCGCGCTGATCGGGCCGGTGTCCCTGCACCGCATCGTCTCCGGGAGGCGCGTGAAACCCCAGGCGGTGCGGTGGGCCTCCCGGCTGACCCTGCTCGGCCTGGTGCTGCTGCTCGCCACGATGACGGCCTCGCTCCTGCTGATCCTCCGCGTGGCGACGAACGACGGCTTCGTGCCCTATCTCGTCACCGGCGTGGTGGTCTGGTACCTGCTGTGCTGGTTCGGGATCCCGCTGTGGACCCGGCACCGCTACACGTCCCGCTGAGGCCTGTCCCCGAAGGTCAGCCCTCCGTCATGAGCTCCGCGAGGAAGTCGTCGACGCGCACCTGCTCCTCACCCGGCCGGACCACGGCGTGGGTCTCACGCAGGAAGGCCTCGACGGCCGCCGCCCACACGAACACCACCGCGTGGTGGCGGCCCCCGTCGGGCCGCGCGTCGCCCAGCAGCTCGACGCGCAGCTCGTCCCAGAGCCCCCGCGACTCGGGGCGCAACCGCACGTCGCCCACGCCGACCGGGCGGGTGAGCCCGTCGCCCACCATCTCCCGGTCCAGCGTCCAGCGGGCGAGCACGCGGCCGTCATGAGTGAACACCACGGTGAGCGCGAACGGGTCCGCGGAGTCGTAGGTGAAGTGGGCGAGCACGGGGAAGCGGTCGGCGCCGCCCGCCTGGAGCTGCACCACCAGAGTCTTGTGCACGACGGTGTTCACGACAAGGGCCTCCACGGGAACGGACGTAGAGCCCTCTAGTACCCCGCCCGTCCGCAAGATGCTCACGCAGACGGGTGATTCGCCCACGCCCGGGTTTCGACCCGGAACTCAGGAACTGCCCAGCGCCTCGCGCAGCGCCGGCAGCAGGGTCTTCTCCGACCAGTCCAGGAAGGCCGGTTGTGACTCGCCCCCGATCTGTACCAGGGCGACCTCGGTGAACCCGGCCTCGGTGTACGGGCGTACGGCCTCCACGAAGGCGTCCGGGTCGTCGCCGCAGGGGATCGACTCGGCGACGTCGTCGGGGGTGACGAACTGGGTGGCCGCATCGAAGGAATCCGGATGCGGCAGTTCGGAGTTGACCTTCCAGCCGCTGCCGAACCAGCGGAACTGGGCGTGGGCGCGCTTGATCGCCGTGTTCCGGTCGGGGTCGTAGGACACCGGCAGCTGACCGACGCGCGGTTTGCCCTCGCCACCGTGCCGGTCGAAGGCCTCCAGCAGCCCTGGCTTGGGCTCGGTGGCGATCACCAGGTCGGCGTGCTCGCCCGCGAGCGCGCAGGACCGCTCCCCTGAGACGGCGATCCCGATGGGCGGCGCGCTGTCCGGCAGGTCCCACAGCCGGGCCGACTCCACGTCGAAGTGCGCGCCGCGATGGTTCACATGACGGCCCTCGAACAGCGCCCGGATGATCTCCACGGCCTCCTGGAGCATCTCGTGCCGCACGTCCACGGACGGCCAGCCGCCGCCCACCACGTGCTCGTTGAGGTTCTCGCCCGAACCGAGCCCGAGCCGGAACCGGCCCTCGGACAGCAACTGGAGCGTCGCCGCCTTCTGCGCCACCACCGCCGGATGGTAGCGGAACGTCGGACATGTCACGTACGTCATGAGCGGGATGCGGGAGGTCGCCTGTGCCGCCGCACCCAGTACGGTCCACGCGTACGGCGAGTGGCCCTGCGAGCGCAGCCACGGGAAGTAGTGGTCCGAGGTCACCGAGAAGTCGAACCCCACCTCCTCGGCCCGCACCAGATGGCCGACGAGCTCACGGGGGCCGGCCTGCTCGGTCATCATCGTGTATCCGATTTGCACCATAACGGGCGAGTCCCCGTCCGGGAGCGGTGAAAACGAGGCGAAACGGAGGGAGGGCGGGCGCGCGGATGGGCGCGGACGGGCGAGGGCGGGCGCACGGACGGGCGAGGGCGGGCGAGGACGGTCAGGCCGAGCCTTCCCGGAACGTCTTCAGGAAGGCGGCGAGTGCCCGCTCGTTCACGGTGTCGTCCCAGTCGTCGGCCGGAGCGGTCCAGCGCAGCGAGAAGCTGCGTCCGCCGCCGAGGAGGAAACCGCGGCCGAAGGTGCGCAACCGGGCGCCGCCGTCCTGGGCGACCCACTCCATGTCGGCCGCCTCCTGTCCCCGGTACGTCGTCGCGCGGATCTCGCCGATCCGCCGGTACTCGCCCGACCGTTCCAGGCCGGGCTCGACGTCGTCGCGCCAGACCGCCACGGGATCCGCGCCCGCCCGCTCGCTGTAGGTGACCGCGAGGGTGCGGGGATCGTCGGAGGCGCCGAAGACGACCCGGTAGGCCACGTCCGGCACCCGAGAGGTGTCCAGCCGCCGCCAGCCCTCGGGGAGGGCGACGGAGAAGCCCTCCGGCGCGTCGTAGCGGCGGAACCCGGCCGGCACGGCGTCGCCCGGTGGTGGCGGTGACGGTGTCGTGCTGGGCGGGGGAACGGGGGAGGAGGGAGCGGTGCCGTCGGTGGGCGGGACGGCGGGCGCCGAGGGGTGTTGCCGGGTGCCGGTGGCGGAGTCGCCGCCCGTGCCGGGCAGTCCGTGGGGGAGGGCGAGGACGGCGGCCGTGACCGTGACGACGGCCAGGGCGGTCCCGGCGACCACCGTCCGCCGGCTCCGTTCGCGGCTCATGTCCCGGGCGGCGGCGTACACGCCCCGGAGCCGGGGACGGGGGGCCTCCCGCACGGCCGCGGCGCGATCAGCCGTCAGCACCCGGCTGAGGGCCTCGCGGACCACCGGGCGGGTCAGCCGCTCCCGGGCGTCCTTGCGCAGCAGTCCCCGCACGGCCTGCGTCAGCGGACCGGCACGCACCGGCGTGCGCAGCGGCAGCCGGTCCACGCCCTTCAGCGTCGTCTCGGGCCGGCCCCGGTCACGGAACGGCGGACGCCCCTCGACCATCGTGTAGAGGATGGCCCCGAGCGTCCACAGGTCGGACGCGGGCCCGATCCGCTCGTCGCGCGCCTGCTCGGGCGAGGCGTACGAGGGCGCGGTGAGCCGTGGGGCGAGGGTGGCGCCGGCCAGTCCGAAGCCGGTGACGACGACGGACCCCTCCTCGCGCACGAACACCTGTCCCGGACTCAGCTCGCCGTGCGTGACACCCTGATCGTGCGCCGCCTCCAGCACGGCCAGCAGCTCCAGGCCGACGCGCGCCGCCCGCGCGTGGCTGAAGGTGCCCCGCCGGTCGAGGAGTTCGCCGAGCGGTACGCCGCCGCCCCGTTCGGTCACCGTCCACAGGGAACCGTCCGCCACGACGGCGTCGACCACCTCGGCGATCCGGCCGGGGCACAACGACTGCATGGTCTCGTAGGTGCGGACCACCCGGTCCGGGGCCCGGCGTGCGGCCTCATCGGCGTGTTCCTCCGGGAGTCCGACCTGCGTGACCAGGCACGGGCGTCCCGTCCCGGTGTCCTCCCCGGCCCAGCACACGCGGTTCGCCTCACGGTGGACGACCTCGAGGAGGCGGTACCGCCCGGCGACCAACCCGTGTGTGGAGACGCGCGCCCTGACCATGGCCATCCCTTGTTCCGCACCGCCGGCTCTCGGCTTGCCCAGAGGTACGGTGCGCGGGCCGTGCCGTGTTCAATCGGGCGTCAGCGCAGCCCGAAGCGGTCCGCCCAGGCCGTCATGTCCGCGGTCGTGGAGTTGCCCCCGCACACCACCAGCCCGATCCGGGCGCCGTCGCCCACCCGCTCCACCACGCGCCGGGCCGCCGGCAGCAGACAGCCGGCGGCCGGCTCGGTCCACACCTTGCCGTGCTCGGCGAGAGCCAGCGAACCCTCGACGGCCTCCCGGTCCGGCACCACGAGCACCTCGCCGACCAGCGCCGACACATGGTCGTACGTCAGCTGCGAGACGGACGGGGCGCTGAGCGTGGTGACGATCGAGGACAGGGGCACGGGGAGCGGTCCGCCCGCCGCCAGCGCCTGTGACATCGCCTCGGCGCCCCCGGTCTCCACGCCCCAGATCCGCACGTGTGGCCGCAGGCCCCGCAGCGCCGCCGCCACGCCCGCGATCAGTCCGCCGCCCCCGATGCTCACGAGTACGTCCGTGAGCTCTCCGGCGTCCTCGGCGAACTCCAGGCCGACGGTGCCCTGCCCCGCGATCACGACGGGGTCGTCGAAGGGGTGGACCAGCGTCAGTCCCTCCTCCCGAAGCCGGGCCACCAGCGCGAAGGCACTGTCCATGCCGTCGGTGAGCCGCACCAGCGCGCCCGCCCCCTCGGCGGTCTCCACGGAACGGGCCGGTGCCGTACGCGGCATGACCACCGTGGCCTTGACATCGAGTGCGGCGGCCATGACCGCCACCGCGATGCCGTGGTTGCCGCCGCTGACCGCGACGACACCGGCGGCCCGCTCCGCCTCGGTCAGCGACAGCAGCTTCGCCGTAGCGCCGCGCGCCTTGAACGAACCGGTGCGCTGGAGCAGCTCCAGCTTCGTGGTGACCGGGACCCCGAGCAGCGCGGACAGCCCGGGGCTGGGCACGGTCGGGGTACGTACGACATGTCCGGCGATCCGCTCGGCCGCGGCTTCGATCTCCGTGATCCCGATCAAGGCAGTCATCCTTCCGGCGCGGGCGGTGATCCGCGCCGCTTGGCACCCTTTCGCGCGTCACGCCCCAAGGTCAACACGGTTCCCCGAGGGGACCGCGACTCCCGGCCGGCCCCGCTCAGGGCCGCCGCGTCGTCCGCCTGTCCGCGTACCGGGGCGTCTCAGTGCTGCGGCTTCTGCGGTGTCACCTCACTCGGCCGTACGACGGCGAAGCCCTGGCCCTGGAGCATCAGCTGCACGGCCTCACCCGAACCGCCGCGCAGCATCGAGCCGATGGACTGCGAACGGTGCAGGGAGGTCGACAGCCCGGCCGACCAGCCGACGATCGCGTCGGTGTCGACATAGACCGGGGACTGGGGCGAGACCGGGATGACCAGCGGGCTGCCCTCGCACACCAGCCCCAGCCTGCCCTGCCCCGTGAAGACGCTGTTGAACAGTCCGCCGCCGGTGACGCCCGCACCCTTCACGGTGGCGATGCGGTACGACAACGAGGAGTCGAAGCACAGGACGTTGCGGCCGTTGACCGTGAACTCGTCGCCGGGCTCGACCTCCACGATGAAGCAGTTCTGCGCCTCGTGCGCGAACCAGGCCTCGCCCTGTCCGCGCACCGCCATCAGGGGCAGTCCCTCCCCGGTGACCGCGCGCTTGAGCATGCCGCCCACGCCCTGGCCCTTGCGTTCGAACTGGAGGTTGCCGCGATAGGCGATCATCGCGCCCTGCCGGGCCAGCATGTCGCCGTTCACCGCGTAACGGACGCACTTGGAGTTCTCGACGGTCATGCCCGGCGCGGTGGCGGGCTGCACCATGTGCTCGCTGGAAAAGAGGTCACCCTTCATATGGGCATACTGGCCCGGAGTGTTCTGTTCCGCCAAGATCGCGTACCGGTGGACGTGTTCAGCCGCCGAAGACCTGGGTCCAGTACGTCCCCGCCCGGCCGCCGCCGGCGAGGCCGACGCCTATGTGGGTGAAGTCGGGCTTGAGGATGTTGGCGCGGTGGCCCGGGCTGTTCATCCAGCCCTCCACCACGTCGGCGGGGGAACGCTGGCCGCAGGCTATGTTCTCCCCGACCGTGCGCCGCGTGGCACCCGCGGCGGCGGCCCGGTCCCAGGGTTTGCCGCCGTCCGGATCGGTGTGGGAGTAGAAGTCGCGGGCCACCATGTCCGCGCTGTGCGCCTGCGCGGCGAGGGTCAGCCGGGCATCGACGCCCAGGGCGGGCAGGCCGGCCCCGGCCCGTTCGCGGTTGGTGAGGTCGACGACCTCGGCCGTCGTGCGGGCCAGGCCGTCCGGGGTGAGCGGGACGGCCCACAACACGGTCCAGTACGTGTCGCCCGAGGGTCCACCGGTCACCCACGCCCACCCGGCGTGCGTGAACGCCGCGTCGTGCAGTGTGCGCCGGGTCCACTCGCCGCGCAGGCAGTACGCGACGAACTCGGTGGGCGTGCGCGGACCGGAGACCAGGTGTTCGCCGACGGTGAGATAGGCGTACCCGGCAGAGACGACGCGCTGGTGGACGGAGACACCGTCCCGGGTCTCGACGCTCAGCGTGCCCGCGGCGGCCATGGCGGCGGCGTGCGCCCGGGCCGCGGAGACCAGGCGTGGGTCGGTGGAGACCGGACGGGAACCGGCCTGCGCCCGGGCGGCGTTGACGAGACCGAGGAAGCCGTCGGGGTCGGCGGGGGATGCGGAGGGAGCAGAGGACGACGTGGCCGGTGCCCGGTCGCCGGGCGACGGGGCGTCGTCGACCTCCACCCCGAAGTCCCGGGCAAGGCCGGCGAGTCCGTCGGCGTACCCCTGTCCCAGAGCGCGCAGCTTCCATTGCTCGCCGCGCCGGTAGAACTCCGCCAGCAGCAGTACGGTCTCCTGCCCGGGGCGCGGCGGGGTGAACCGGGTCAGTACGCGCCCGCGCGGGTCGGTGACAAGGAGTGTGGGGGAGGGCAGTGCGCTCGGGACGGTCCCGGGGTCCGAGGGGCTGACCGCCACCGTCACCCGGGTGGCACCGGGGCGCAGTCGCGCGGGATCGACGGTGAGCGTGTCGCCCCGCAACCGGGCGCCGGGTGCCTCCGGCTGGTTGTAGAAGACGAAGTCGTCGTCACCGCCCACCTTGCCACCGTCATCGGTGATGAGTGCCGTCACGTCGAAACCTCCGGGCACCCGCACGCTCACGGGACCGTCGGGCAGGGGAACATTGCCCCCGGGGACCAACTCGCTCATCGTGCCGCCCTGTGTCCTCGTGGTCGTCCTCGTGGTCCTCGTGCCACGTTCCGGTCGGGGTGTCGGTTTCGGGTTTCGGGTTTCGGGTTTCGGGTTTCGGGTTTCGGTTTCGGGTGAACGTCCACCGGACAACGGGAGTTCCCGGCGCCCGTCCAGCCCCGGGCTCAGCCCGAGGCGGTTCGCTCCCCAGTGACCAGGCCCCGCCGGTAGGCGATCGCCACCGCCTCCGTGCGGCTTGCCGCCTCCAGCTTGGCGAGGATGTTGGAGACGTGGACGCTCGCCGTCTTGGCGCTGATGAACAGCTCCTCGCCGATCCGGCGGTTGCTGCGGCCGAGGGCGAGGAGCCGCAGTACGTCCTGCTCGCGGGCGGTGAGCCGCGCCGCACGGCCGCCGGTGGACGTCGTGTCCGTCAGCCGGCCGCGGCGGACCAGGTCGTTGAGCCGCTCGCGCAGCACCGTGGCGCCGAGCCGGTCGGCCTCCCGGCGTACGCTGTCGGCCTCGGTGGCCGCCTCCTCGCGGCGGTCGGCCGCCAGCAGGGCCTGCGCCAGCCGCAGCCGACACCGAGCGCGCTCGTAGGCGTCGCCGTACGCGAACCCCGCCACCGCCTTCTCCCAGGACGCCGGGTCCGGTCCGGGCCCGGTGATCCGGGCCAGCTCCGCCTCCGCGCGCGCCAGCCACGCCTGACCCTCCGGGCCCTGCGGTGTGCCGTCCTCCCCGCGCCCGGCGGACGACCGGGCCTGCCGCACCAGTTCCGCCGCCGTCCCGCTCCAGCGGCGGACCCCCGCCTCGTCGCCCGCCCCGCGCAGTTCGACGACGCTGTCGGCGACCGCGGACAGTGCGAGGGCGGCCAGCCTGACGGTGGCGGCGGGCCGCGTGCCCGCCGCGTCGGTGAGCGCCTCGACGGTGGACCGGGCCCACCGCACCGCGTCCTCCGCGTTCCCGCGCAGCGCGGCGGCGTCGGTCAGCACGATGCCCGCGACCAGCGTGCCCATCCAGTCGAACGGCCCCTCCAGCATCGCGCGGGCACGGTCCACGGCCCCGAAGTCGCCGCGCGCCAGCGCCACGTACAGCCCGGGCCCGATGGCGTGACCGCCTGCGGCGGGCAGCACGCCGGCGCTGTCCGCGGCCCCGCGCACGCAGTCGTCCCAGTGCCCCAGCGTGTACTGCACCAGCAGCCGCAGATACCGCATCTCCCGCGGATACGGCGAGGACAGCAGCCCCGAGCGGCGGGCCCGGTCCAGTCCCTCCGCCGCCCAGGGCAGGCACTGGGCCAGGTCACCGGACTCGAAGCAGCCGATGGCGAGGTTGAACAACGCCCGCATCTCCACCGGCGCGTTGCCCGCCCGCCGCGCCAGCTCCCGGGCCTCCAGCAGCCGCTCCCGGCCCTTGGGAGTGCTCCGGTCGCCGCCCTCGAGTCCGGCCAGGGAGATCAGGAGGTCGGCACGGGCGTCGGTGACCCCCAGATCCTCCGCGACGCGCAGGGCCCGGCGGGCGACCCGCAGCGCCGTCTCGTTCTCCCCGACCTGACGGGCCGCCATCACGTGGGTGGCCGCCGCCCACACCCACGTCGACGACGGCGGCTCGGCGGGGATGAGGGCGAGCGCCTCGCTGCTGTGGGTGAACGCGGCGGAAAGATTGTCGACGCTCAGCAGGTTCCCGGCGAGCGTGTAGCGGACGCGGGCGGCGAGCTCCAGGTCCGCGTCCTGGCCGAGGCGGGCCAGCGCGGACCGGGTGAGGGAGACCGCGCGGTGCAGCTCCCCGGCGTGCGCGGCGGCCGCGGACGCGCGCAGGGTGAGCGTCACGGCGTCGGGGCCGGCGGGCCGTGCGGCGGCGTCGACCGCCGACCACAGGTCGAGGGCCGTCTCGACGTGCCGCAGCTCCTCGGCGGGCGCGCCGACGCGCTGGGCGTGGTCGGCGGCTTCCAGGGAGGCGGCGAGCGCGTCGGGCAGGTCGTGGCTCTCGCGGTAGTGGTGGGCGCGCTCGGCCGCGCTTTCGGACCGGCGGTCCCGCGCGGTGAGCAGCCGGGCGAACGCGCCGTGCAGCCGGGCCCGCTCCCCGGGGAGCAGGTCGGCGTAGACCGCCTCCCGCGCGAGGGCGTGCCGGAAGGAGTAGGTCCCCCCGTCGCCGGTGACGAGCAACTGTCGCTCCACCGCCTCGCGCAGCGCCGTTTCCAGCTCCTCCTCGGGCAGTCCGACGGCGTCCCGCAGCAGGTCGTGCCCCACGCGACGCCCGGCGACCGCGGCGGTGCGCAGCACCTGCTGGGCGGTCTCGGACAGCTGCTCGAACCGGATGAGCAGGACGTCGGCCAGACCGCTGGGCACGCCCCCGGCGGGCGTGTCCGTGGCCGCGACCAGTTCCTCGGCGTAGAAGGCGTTGCCCTCGGCCCGCTCGACGATCCGGTGCACGGTGGTGTCCGGCAGCGGCCGGTCCCGCAGGGAGCGCACCAGCCGGGCTACGTCGGCGTCGGGCAGGGGCCGCAACTCCAGCCGTTCCACGGTGGGCAGGCGCACCAGCTCGGCCAGCAGCGGCCGCAGCGGGTGGCGGCGGTGCAGGTCGTCCGCCCGGTAGGAGGCGAACACCGCGAGCCGCCCGCCGGGCGCACCGCCCGCCGGCCGCTGCAGGACCTGCCGGCTCAGCAGGAACCGCAGCAGATCCCGGGAGGACTGGTCGGCCCAGTGCAGGTCCTCCAGGAGCAGCAGCAGCGGGGCGACGTCCGTCAGTTCGGTCAGCAGCGCGGCCACGTCCTCGAACAGCCGCAGCCGCGAACGCGTGGTGCCGCTCCCGTCGTCCGGAGCGCCGCCGAGCAGCCGGTCGGCCACCGGATGGGCGGCCTGCACGGCGGCGAACCGCTCGTCGGCGGCCAGCACACCGAGGATCTCGGTGAACGGCAGGTACGGCAGGCCGACGTCACCCAGATCGACGCAGTGCCCGGTGAGCACGGTCGTCCCGGCCGCGGCGGCCCGAAGGGCGACCTCGTCCAGGGTGCGGGTCTTGCCGACCCCCGCGTCCCCGGCGATCAGCACCGCGCGGGCCTCCCCGGCGCGGGCGCGCTCCAGTACGCCGGTGAGACGAGCGAGTTCGTCCTCGCGGCCGACGAGCGGACTGGTGAATGAGGTCTGCGGCACGATGCCCATCCTGGCATGCGGGTCCGGCAGTCCCTTTCGCGGACGAGGGCGCCGGAGCGGGCCGTCGGCGTGCGGGCGCGACGGGTTCGGCCGTGCCGCCGTTCACCCGCTCCCGCTGCGAAGCCGGGGGGGCGGCGTAGCAGTCAGGAAGGCGGCGTGGGGAAGACTGGATCCCATGGACGTGACCGCGACACAGGGAGGGAACCGCATGACGCGCCCGATCACGGCAGGGGTCGACGGTTCGGAGGAGAGCCTGGCCGCACTGGCCTGGGCCGCGAGGGAGGCGGTCCGCCGGGGAGCGCCGCTGCACGTCGTGCACGCCTGGCGGTTCCAGCCGCAGGACGCGGCCGGCCCGGGGGACCGGGACGCGCAGGAGCGGTGGGTCGAGGACTCGGTCGCAGAGTCGGTCCGGACCGTCACCGGGCGGCACCCGGATCTCACGGTGTCCACCGAGGTCCGCGAGGCCGACGACGCCGTCGCCGTACTGCTCGCCGCCGCGGGCGACGCCGGGACGCTGGTGCTCGGCTCGCGCGGCCACGGGGCGGTCGTCGGCTTCCTGCTCGGCTCGGTCGGCCAGCAGGTGATCGCCGAGGCGACCCGGCCCGTCGTCCTCGTACGGGCCGGGGAGGAGGCCGCGGCCGAGGCCGCCGGCCGTGAGGTCGTCGTGGGGCAGCAGGGGGAGCCGGAGGACAGCGCCGACGTGATCGGCTTCGCCTTCGAGGCGGCAGCCGCGCGCGGTGCCACCGTGCGGGCCGTCCGGGCCTGGGCCCTGCCGACGGTGTTCACCTACAGCCCGGGGTCGATGCGGCTCGCCGACGAGGCCGGGGGCCTCGAGTCGTACGAGAGGAAGGCCCTCGGCGAGGCGCTCGGGCCGTGGCGCGAGCGCTTCCCCGACGTCCCGGTGATCGAGCACGTGGAGATGGGCAGCGCGGGGCAGGTGCTGCTGTCGGTGGCCGCGGACGCCCAGCTGATGGTCGTCGGCCGCCGTGCCCGCCGTACGGCCGTCGGCGCCAGGATCGGCTCGGTGGCGCACGGCGTGCTGCACCACGCGGACTGCCCGGTGGCGGTGGTCCCGCACGCGTGACGCCTGTACGGGCGCCTGTACGGGCCACGCCCGTACGGACGTCACGTCCGCGGGCGTTCCGCCCGGGCCGGTGACTCAGTCGGCCGTCGGCTGCAGGGTCTCCCGGGCCCTGGGCAGGATGTTCGTGATGTAGTCCGCCACGGCCGTGTCCAGCCCGATGTCGTGCTGGGCCCGCTCGGACAGGTACCAGCGGTGCTCCAGCAGTTCGTGGTAGATCTCGGCCGGGTCCATCGCGCCGCGCAGTTCCACCGGCACGGCGCGCACGGTGGGCCGGAAGACCTCGCGCACCCAGCGGTGGGCGAGGACTTCGGGGCGGGCCCCCAGGGGGTCGCCCGGGGCGTAGTCGTCCTGGGTGGCCATCCAGCTCTCCAGGTCGTTCAGCAGCCGCCGGGCCTGGTTCTCCTCGGCGTCCAGTCCCGTCAGGCGCAGCAGCTGACGCTGGTGGTGGCCCGCGTCGACGACCTTGGGCACGAAGGTGACCGTGTCACCGTTGGAGGCGTGCTCGATCTGCATCTCGGCCACGTCGAAGCCGAGGTCGTTGAGCCGCCGGATGCGGCGCTCGATGTAGTGGTGCTTGCCCGCCGGATAGACGGAGGTCCGGGTCAGCTCCTGCCACAGGCTCCCGTAGCGGGCGCAGATCTCGGTGCCGAAGTCGATCGGGTCGACGGAGGGGTGCAGCGCCCCGGACGCCTCCAGGTCGAGCAGCTCACCGCTGATGTTCACCCGGGCGAGGTCGAGGTCGTAGTCGCGTTGCCCGTCGCTCAGCCGGGGGTGCAGCTCCCCGGTCTCGGCGTCCACCAGGTACGCGGCATAGGCGCCCGCGTCGCGCCGGAAGAGCGTGTTGGACAGTGAGCAGTCGCCCCAGGCGAACCCGGCCAGGTGCAGCCTGACCAGCAGCACGGCCAGGGCGTCCATCAGACGGTGCATGGTCGCCGGGCGCATCGTCGTCTCGAACATCGACCGGTACGGCATCGAGCCGCCGAGGTGCCGGGTGATGAGCACCGGTTCCAGCGCCTCGCCGGCGGCGTCGGCGCGGCCGGTGACCACGGCCAGCGCGTCCACCGCGGGAATGGCGAGCCGGTCCAGGTCGCGCAGCAGCTGGTACTCGCGCAGCGCGGGCCGTTCGGCCAGCTCCTTGACGGCTATCACCTCGTCGCCGGCCCGCGCGTAGCGGACGACGTGGCGGGAGATACCGCGGGGCAGCGGCACGAGGTACTCCTCGGGCCAGTCCTCCAGCGGCGTCTGCCACGGCAGTTCGAGCAGGAGCGCGGGGTGCTCAGGATTGGTGGCACTGATCTGCAAGGCCATGCCCCGACTCTAGAACGCCCGTTCCCGGTCTTGTCGCGCGGCCTCCCTCACGGCCCCTGTTCTCGTACAGCTACGGCGAACGGACATGCAGCGCTGCCTGACTCCTGCGATCGTGGTTTCCCCTCGCCGGACGTTGCGTCGAGCTGGACGAGTGATCTCGGGCGGGGCGGAGGAGCGCGGGGGCGGCGGGACGGGGAGCCGGAGGACCCGATAGAGGTCGGGACGCCACTCGAAGACGATAGGGAGCGGGTGCGGAACACGTCCGCTGTTCCGGACGCACGGCAACCCCTGGGGCCGGTTCGAGCTGGACAGGAGCAGCCGGTCGGACCTGGGACTGCGCGGCACGAGTGTGCTGCCCCGGCCGCGCGGCCCGCAGGAAGAAGCGGCCTCGGCCCCGATGTGACCCCACCGTCCGGCAGCCGTCGCTTCCTCCCGGACCATCCGGCAGTACGCGGCCCGGAAAGGCTGCGGCGCCACGGGGAACAAGCCCCGGGGCGCCACAGGAGCGGTCAGACGCCAAACGCAACGGGGTACTGGATGGTGCCCGCCGGGACCGGGCGAGTGTCGTCCAGAGCCATGGCCATCATGGCCTCGTCAGGTACTTCGAAGGGGGCTCGAATGCCGAAGCGGGAGGCCGGCGTGAAGCCGAACCGAGGGTAGTAGTCGGCGTGTCCCAGGACGACAACGAGGTTCTCTCCCGCGGCCCGGGCGGCGGCCAAGGCGGCGCGGATGGCCGCGGAGCCGGCACCGGCGCGCTGGGCCGAGGGCAGTACCGCGCACGGGGCCAGGGCGAGGGCAGGCTGACCGTCGACGTGGCAGCGGGTGAGCAGCGCGTACCCGACCGGGGTGCCGTCGGGGGCTGCGGTGACCATCGACAGGCCGTCGATCCACGCCTGCGGGTCGGCGCGCAGGGCGTCGACGATGTCGGCCTCGGCGGCGGTGGGGAAGGCCGCGAGGAGGACGTCACGGACGGCGGGGATGTCGTCGGCGGTTTCGGGACGGGCGGTCCAGGTGGTCATGGTTCCGTTCTCAGTGGTGTCGTGGGGGCGGAGGATGTCGTTCACAGCTGGCGCTCCCGGAACTGGTAGGTGGCACGCAGGTGCCGCGTGATGTCCTTCTTGGCGGCCTCGCGGTCGGTGCGCAGCCGAGCGTCGGTGCGGGAGGCTGCGTAGGCGTTCTCCCTCAGCAGTTGGCGGTAGCTGTCCAGACGGCGCTGGGGAACCTCGCCTGCCTCGACGGCAGCCAGCACCGCGCAGCCGGGTTCGCTCACATGTGCGCAGTCCGTGAACCGGCAGTCCTGTGCGAGGTGTTCGATCTCGGTGAAGGTCTGCTCCAGCCCGTCCTGGGCGTCGTGCAGGCCGATCGCGCGCAGACCCGGGGTGTCCAGCAACACCCCGCCGCCGGGCAGCGGAATCAGCTCCCGCCACGCGGTGGTGTGCCGCCCCTTGCCGTCCACGTCGCGCACAGCGGCGGTCGCCAGCCGGTCCTCGCCCAGCAGCTGGTTACCCAAAGTGGACTTACCTGCGCCGGAGGGGCCCAGCAGCACGACGGTGCCGTTCAGGACGGCCGTCAGGGTGTCCAGGCCCAGCCCGGTCACGGCGCTGGTGACCAGCACATCTGTGCCTGGTGCCACCTCGGACACCTCGGCTGCGGCCAGTTGCGCGTCGGCACACCGGTCGGCCTTGGTGAGCACCACGACCGGCTGGGCGCCGCTCTCCCAGGCCAGGGCGAGCATGCGTTCGGTCCTGCCGTGCTTCAGCGGGGTACCCAGCGACACCGTCACCGCGACCGTGTCGATGTTGGCGGCCAGGACCTGGCCACGGGAGGTACGCGAAGCGGTGGATCGGACCAGGGCGGTGCGTCGCTCCAGTACCGCGTGCAGCACTGGTCCGTGATCGGTGGTGGCAGGACGCAGGGCGGCCCAGTCGCCCGTGCACGGCGGCGACAGCGGATTCTTCTGATCGGCGGCACCGGGGATCTCCGCACGGAGGCTTCCGGCGTCGGTGACCGCTTCACACGAGCCGCGTTCGGCTCGCACGATACGGGCCGGGATCAAGCCGGCATCGCGATGGGGCGCGAAGGCGTGCTCGCACGCCTCGTCCCAGCCGTAGTCGGCCAGGGAGTACTGCTGAGCATGGAAAGAAGATCGAGACAACGTGGAGACCCTTGAACGAGGACCCCGTCGAGCGTGAAACTCCGCCCCCGTGAGCCATCAGGCTTGGGCGGGGGTGAACGTCAGGTCAGACCGGGGCCCGGGACGTGAGGATGGTCCGGCGTGCGCTGCACACGGCAGCGGCCTTCACGGCAGACATCGACTCACCTCCCCCTTCTGGTCTCGCAGTTGACCCGATTGTCTCGGCTCCGCCGACGATAACACGTCCATTCCCCGGCGTCGGACGACGCCGGGGCCCGCGTAGCGCTCCAGGGAGAGGACGGAGGCGTGGCGGGAGCGGGCCAGAAGCATCGGCGTGGAGGTTCCGCCCTCGGCGTCGTGTGCCAGGGTGCTGTGACCGAGCCGGTGGAGGGGGGAGGGCAGACTTCCGGTACGGCCGGGGGTGGCGGCCGGTGGCGGTGGGTTCAGCGCACGCCGTGCGGGCGGAACTGGACGCTGATGCGGGGCCCGGCGGCGCGGGTGCTCTTGGGGATGCAGTGCTCCCAGGTGCGCTGGCAGGAGCCGCCCATCACGATCAGGTCGCCGTGGCCCAGCGGGCGCCGCACCGTGTCGCCGCCTCCGCCCGCCGGGCGCAGCAGCAGGTCCCGGGGTGCCCCGACCGACAGGATGGCGACCATCGTGTCCTGGCGCGCACCCCGTCCGATCCGGTCACCGTGCCAGGCGACACTGTCCCGGCCGTCGCGGTAGTGGCACAGCCCGGCGGTGGTGAAGGGCTCGCCCAGCTCCTCGGCGTAGTGCGCGGACAGTGCGTCGCGCGCCTCGGTCAGCAGCGGGTGCGGCAGCGTGTCGCCCGCGCCGTAGAAGGCGAGCAGCCGGGGTACGTCGACCACCTGGTGGTACATGGCACGTCGCTCCGCGCGCCACGGGACCTCGGCGGCCAGCCGCTCGAACAGCGCGTCGGCGCCGCTCAGCCACCCGGGAAGCAGGTCGAGCCAGGCGCCCGAGCCGAGGTGTGTGCGGCGCAGCCCGTCGAGCGGCCCGAGCCGGACTTCGTCCGTCTGGTCGAAGAGCGAGCCCTGGAGGTGCGTGGTCATGGGATCAGCGTACTCCTGATTCGAATGCACGTTCTATCCGTGTCCGGTTCCCGGCACGGCCCTTCCGATACACAGCTGTATCGGATACGTTCCCGGATCGAGCACAGGGAGGACCGGACATGGCGGCGAAGGCGACGACCGGGCGGGTGACCAGGCGGCGGGCGCGCACCCGCGCGAACCTCCTGGACGCGGCGTTCGCGGTGTTCGCCGCCAAGGGGTTCGGCCGGGTGTCGATCGAGGAGGTCTGCGAGGCGGCCGGTTACAGCCGGGGCGCCTTCTACTCGAACTTCGACAGCCTCGACGAGCTGTTCTTCGCCCTCTACCTGGAACGGGCCGACCTGATCGCGGAGCAGGTGTCCGGCGCCCTCGCGCTGGACGGTCCGGACCTGGACGTGCCCGCCGCCGCGGACCGGGTCACCGAGGTGCTGCTCCTGGACCGGGACTGGCTCCTGGTGAAGACGGACTTCCTGGTGCACGCCGCCCGCGATCCCGCCGTGGCGCGCACGCTGCTGGAGCACCGGGCGCGCCTGCGGCACGCGATCGCCGAACGGATCGCCCGGGCGCGCGGCCACACCACTGTTCCCGCCGTGCTGGGCGACGCCGACGGCGCGGCGCATGCCGTGGTCGCCGCGTACGACGGAGTCACCACCCAGCTGCTCCTGGACCGCGACGTCGAGCACGCGCGTGCCTGGCTGGGGCAGCTGCTCACCGCACTGCTCACCGAGGGCAGCGGCGCCCCCTGACCATCCCTCCTTCTTCCCTCTCGACTTCTCGAACCCCTCGAACCCCAACGACACGGAACAGGAAGGGACGGTCGCCATGGATGCCGACGTCATCGTGGTCGGAGCGGGACTGGCCGGGCTGGTCGCGGCCCACGAACTGACGAGCCGGGGCAGGAGGGTCGCCCTCGTCGACCAGGAGAACGCGGCCAACCTCGGCGGGCAGGCCTTCTGGTCCTTCGGCGGCCTCTTCCTCGTCGACTCGCCTCAGCAGCGGCGCCTCGGCGTCAAGGACTCCTTCGACCTGGCCTGGAACGACTGGCAGGGCAGTGCGGGCTTCGACCGGACCGAGGACGAGGACTCCTGGGCGGTGCGCTGGGCGAGGGCGTACGTCGAGTGGGCGGCGGGGGAGAAGCGGTCCTGGCTCGCCGGACACGGCATCACCTTCCTGCCCACCGTCGGCTGGGCCGAGCGCGGCGACCTCACGGCCGGCGGGCACGGCAACTCCGTGCCCCGTTTCCACATCGCCTGGGGCACCGGCACGGGCGTCGTCGAACCCTTCGTGCGGTACGCCAGGCAGGCGGTGCGGGACGGACTGCTCACCTTCCACCACCGCCATCGCGTCGACCACCTGGTCGTCGAGGACGGCACCGCACGCGGGGTACGCGGCACGGTACTGGCCGAGGACCACTCGCCCCGCGGAGTCGCCTCCAACCGCGACGCGACCGGCGAGTTCCAGCTCACCGCCCAGGCCGTGATCGTGACCTCCGGAGGCATCGGCGCCGACCACGACATCGTCCGCCGGCACTGGCCCGAGCGCCTCGGCACCCCGCCCGCCGAGATGGTCACCGGTGTCCCCGCCTACGTCGACGGGCGGATGCTCGACATCAGCGCCGAGGCGGGCGCACGCCTGGTCAATCGCGACCGGATGTGGCACTACACCGAGGGCGTGCGCAACTGGGACCCGATCTGGCCAGGTCACGGCATCCGCATCCTGCCCGGACCGTCCTCGCTGTGGTTCGACGCCCTCGGCCGCCGCCTGCCCGAACCCTGCCTGCCCGGCTACGACACCCTCGGCACCCTCCGGCACCTGCGCACGGCCCAGGACCTCGCGGGGCACGACCACTCCTGGTTCATCCTCACCCAGAAGATCATCGAGAAGGAGTTCGCGCTCTCCGGCTCCGAGCAGAACCCCGACATCACCGCCAAGGACCGCGCCGGCTTCCTGCGCGAACGCGTCCTCGGCAAGGGGGCGCCGGGACCGGTGGACGCCTTCCTGCGCAAGGGCGCCGACTTCGTGACCGCGCCGAACCTGGAGCAACTCGTCGACAGGATGAACGGGCTGACCGACAAGCCGCTCCTGGACGCCGCCGTGATCCGCCGCCAGATAGAGGCCCGCGATCTCCAGATGGCCAACCCTTACGCCAAGGACGCCCAGGTCCAGGGCATCCGCAACGCCCGCCGCTACATCGGCGACCGACTCGGCCGGGTCGCCGCGCCGCACCGCGTCCTCGACCCGGCGGCGGGCCCCCTGATCGGCGTCAAACTGCACATACTCACCCGCAAGACCCTCGGCGGCATCCAGACGGACCTCGACTCCCGCGCACTGGGCGCCGACGGCACGCCCGTCGAGGGCCTGTACGCGGCCGGTGAGGTGGCCGGCTTCGGCGGCGGCGGGGTGCACGGCTACAACGCGCTGGAGGGCACCTTCCTCGGCGGCTGCCTGTTCTCCGGGCGTGCGGCGGGCCGCGCGGCGGCACGGCAGACGGCCTGAGCGACGGACACGCCCCGCCGACCGCTCCGCCTCCTCACGCCTCGTCGAGGAGGCGGAGCAGCACGGCGGCGTGGCTCTCCCCGGGCGACCTGGACGCGGTCAGCAGCGTCACGTCCCCCTCGCGCGCCAGCTCCCGTACGTGATCGAGGAGTTCCGCCGCGTCCGGGGCGGCCAGCTCGGCCTCGTACCGTCGCGCGAACTCCTCGTAGGAGCCCTCGCCCGCGTGGTACCAGCGGCGCAACTCGGCCGACGGGGTGAGGCCCTTGGGCCACTCGTCCACGTGCGCCGCGTCCTTCGCCACACCACGCGGCCACAGCCGGTCCACCAGGACGCGTACGCCGTCGTCGGGTTCGGGCGGGTCGTGGACGCGGTGCACACGGACGCTCATGGCTGGTCCTGCCTTTCCGGGGGCGGTGCGATCGCGAGCCTGCGCCCGGCGCGCCCGGCGCCTCCGCGGGGCGCCGGTGACGCGGGCGCCGTTCGGGCGGGGCACGGGCGTACGGGGTGAACGGGCGCCGGCCGCACCGGGGTCAGCCGGACCTCCGGCGCACGGCCTCGCGCCGCTTGAGCGCCCGGCGTTCCAGCTCTCCGGTCCCGCCCCAGACGCCGATGGTCTGCCCCGTGTCGAGTGCCCATCGCAGACACTGCTCCTGGACCGGACAGCGCCGGCAGACCGCCTTCGCCTGCTCCGTCTGCAAAGCGGCCGGGCCGGTGGTGCCGATCGGGAAGAACAGGTCGGGGTCCTCCGTGCGGCATGCGGCGTGCTCTCGCCAGTCGTCCATCAAAGTCACCTGCGATCGGTATCGTTCGCTTCCTCGGGATTGCCTTGCTCCCTTGCGGGTGACCTGTCGACAGCGGGGTGAAACCGGCGCCTTGCCGTGCGCCGTGCCCTCGCGCTCACCCCCGCAGCGCCTCCTGTGCCGCCGTCACCACCGTGTCGGCCACCGTCGCGAGCGCCGGGGAGTCGAGTTTCCACTGCTGCCAGTACAGCGGGACATCCACCGCCAGACCCGGGGCGAAGTCGACGAGCCGGCCGGTACGCAGCAGCGGCTCCGCCTGGGGTTCGGGCACCATGCCCCAGCCCAGGCCGGCGGCGACCGTCTCGACGAAGCCCTCCGAGGTCGGGACGTAGTGCCGCGCGGGACCCGCGCCGCCGAGCCCCAGCCGCCGCGCGAAGCCGTCCTGGAAGTCGTCGCGCCGGTCGAAGACCACCACCGGCGCCTCGGTGAGCACCTCCCGCAACGGCCCGTCCAGATGACGTGCGGCGAACTCCGGGTCGGCGCAGGGGAGATACCGCATCCGGCCGAGGTACCGGACGGTGCAGCCGGGGACGGCATCGGGCGACGAGGTCACCGCGGCCATCACCACACCCTCCCGCAGCAGGGCCGCCGTGTGGTCCTCGTCCTCACGGCGCAGCTCGAAGCAGAGCCGGGGCTCCTGGGGCACCCGCGTGAGGGCGCCGAGGAACCAGGTCGCGAGCGAGTCGGCGTTGACGGCCACCGAGACCCGGGTCGACTCGCCGGCGCCGCTCAGTCCCAGCTCGGCGTACGCGTCCCGCTCCAGCCGGGCCACCTGGCGGGCGAGGCGCACCAGCACCGCGCCGGAGTCCGTCGGCCGCACCGGTTTGGTGCGCAGCAGCAGCACCCGGCCGGTGCGCTGCTCCAGCGCCTTGACCCGCTGGCTGACCGCGGACGGCGTCACGTGCAGCGCCGCGGCGGCAGCGTCGAACGTGCCCTCGTCCACCACGGCCAGCAGGGTGCGTACCTGGTCGAGCGGAAGATCCGCGAAAGCCGCCGTAACCGTTCCCTTCGCATCCGTCATCACGAACGCTAATGATACGTAAGAATCTTTAGCTGTACGTCCTGTGATCGTCCGCTTAGCGTCGAGGGCATGACCAACGCACTCACCGCCGCGGCCGCCGGCTTCGGCACCGGCCTCTCGCTCATCGTCGCCATCGGTGCCCAGAACGCCTTCGTCCTGCGCCAGGGGGTCCGCCGCGACGCGGTCCTCGCCGTGGTCGGCATCTGCGCGCTCTCCGACGCCCTGCTCATCTCCCTGGGCGTCGGCGGGGTCGGCGCGGTGGTGGTGGCCTGGCCGGGCGCGCTGACCGCGGTCGGCTGGATCGGCGGCGCCTTCCTGCTCTGCTACGGCGCCCTGGCAGCCCGGCGCGTGTTCCGGCCGGCCGGTGCGCTGCGGACGGACGGCGACGCCGCGGGCTCGCGCCGCCGGGCGGTCCTCACCTGCCTGGCGCTGACCTGGCTCAACCCGCACGTCTATCTCGACACGGTGTTCCTGCTGGGTTCGGTCGCCGCCGACCAGGGCCCGCTGCGCTGGACCTTCGGCCTGGGCGCCGTGCTCGCCAGCCTGTGCTGGTTCGCCGCGCTCGGCTTCGGCGCCCGCTACCTCGGCCGGTTCCTGGCTCGGCCCGCGGCCTGGCGCGTGCTCGACGGACTGGTCGCCGTCACCATGATCGTCCTCGGCGTCTCGCTCGTCGCCGGAGCCTGAGCGCCGAGGGCGTGCGGGTTCGGGAACCCGCACGCCGTGGGCGTGTCCGGTGGGAACGCGGCCGCCAGGCACCAGCCGGGACGGACCCCGCCCGGTTGCAAGGTCCCCGACGCCGTCTCACAGGGAGCCCCGCCCGTGCAGCGCGTAGTGCTCCATGAGCCGGCCCCTGGTGGTCTCCAGCCGGTGCGCGAGGATCTCGGCGACCGACCGCACCAGCACGATGCCCAACTGCGGGTCCTCGTCGCACAGGGCGAGCACCGAGGCCGCGTCGAACTCGTAGGCGCGCACCGGGCTGAAGGCCTCGGCGCCGAAGTCCCACTCGTAGGGCGGGAACAGCCAGGACCAGCCGAGCAGATCGCCCGCTCCGAGGCTGGCGACCGTGACCCGCTGCAGGGGCGTGACCTGCTGGGTCAGGGAGACCGCGCCGGAGCGGACGACCCAGAAGCGGTCGGCCCTGCCGCCCGCCTCGAAGATCCGGGCGTCCTCCGGGAAGGAGACCTCCCGGGCGAGCGCCGTCAGCCGTTCGCGCTGGGGCAGAGGGAGGGCGGTCAGCAGTTTGATCGCTTTGGTCATGGCACGGGGCTCCTCGCCGGCGATTCGGTTCCGGGGCTTTCCCTATGCCCATTTCAGTCGCTCCGACCGCCCTGAGCACCTCGGCGGACGGCAGATTCCGTACGGATTCCGTGCCGGAACCGGGGCGACGGCGCCAGGGCATGAAAAAGCCCTGGCTGGACGGGGGAAGCCAGCCAGGGCCGTAAGCGGTGACGCACGAAGGACACTTTGGTCGACCCCGTCGCCACGTATGGATGAACGCTAAACCATCTTCGGGTGATGCGCGAAGCGCGAACCGGGGCACGTGACCTGTTTCACTCGCCCGGCCCCCCGCCGTTCTCCCGCTCGGAGTCTCACCCGCCGCTCTCCGCGACGACCCTGATCGTCCCCAGCCGGGGATCGCTCGGGTCCGGCAGGTACATCCCCGCGTCCAGACCGCTGCGCAGATACCGCAGGACGGGTTCGGCCAGCCGCTCGCCGGGCAGGACGGCCGGGATGCCGGGCGGATACGGTGTGATCATCTCCGCCGCGACGCGACCGGCGGCCCGGTCGAGCGGAACGTCCTGGGTGGGCCCGAAGAACGCGTCCCGGACCAGACTCACCTGAGGCATCCGCAGCTCGGCCGGCGACGGCACCTCCACGCGCGGGGCGGGGCCCAGGCCGGGAGCGGCGTGCGCCAGGTCCTTGAGCGCGGAGAGCAGCTCGGCGGCGGTCTCCCGGTCGTCGCCGTGGGTGATCTGCGCGCCGATGCGGCGATGGTCCGTGATGTGCGCGATCACGCCCCGGTGCTCGCGCAGCCAGTCCGCCGCCTGGAAGCCCGAGACGCCGAGCCCGTCGAGGTCGATGATGACGGGCAGCGGATCGAAGCCGTGGGCCAGCCCCGGACCGCAGAAGTCGTCCCGGTCGTTGACGTGCATGCCGTCGATCTCCTCGACGGCCGCGCGGACGTCGGCCGCCAGCTCCAGGGCGCCGCCCATCAGCTCGCGTCCGTGCAGCGCCATCTGGCGGCGCCAGCCGTCCAGCCCGGCGAAGATCAGGGCCGAGGGGCTGGTGGTGCCCAGCAGGTCCGCCCGCATGCCGAGCACCTTCGGCGGGACGAGGTCACCGCGCAGATGGAACACCGATCCCTGCTCCAGACCGCTGCCCATCTTGTGGATGCTGGTCACGCAGATGTCGGCGCCCGCGTCCATCGCCCACGACGGCAGACCGGGGTGGAAGGGCAGATGCGCCCCCCAGGCCTCGTCGACGATCAGTGGCGCCGAGCGGCGGTGGCAGACCTCGGCGACGGCCCGCAGGTCCGCGCTCGCCCCGTACGGTGTCGGGCTGGTGACCAGGGCGCCCTTGGCGTCGGGATGGGCGGCGAACGCCCTCTCGAACTCCTCGGCGGACGGCGGATGGGCCAGGTGCCGCTCGGCGTCCCAGCGGGGCTCCACCCAGACCGGCTCGATCCCGGACAGGATCAGCCCGGAGACGACGGACTTGTGGGCGTCCCGGCCGATCAGCAGTTTCTCGTGCGGCCCGGCGACCGCCAGCATCGCCGCCTTCACCGACAGGGAGGACCCGCACGTCGAGAAGAACGTGTGGTCGGCGTGCACGGCATCGGCCATCAGCTCCTGGGCGCGCTGCAGCACCCGCCCCCGGGTGAGCCGGTCGTCGAGTCCGCCCGTCGCGAGCACGTCCCCGTAGAAGACGGCGTCGCCCAGCACCTCGCGCACCTCCGGGTCGGCCCCGCGGGCCTGTTTGTGCCCCGGCGGCGTGAATGACAGCCGCCCCTCGCGGCGGTAGTCGACGAGGGCTTCCAGTACGGGTGCTCGGGTGTGGTCGGCCGTCATGCCGGTCCGGTTTCCCGTCCGGCCCCCGGTCAATCCGTCCCGCGGCCCGTCACCGAGCGTTCCGGCCCGGGGTCAGCACCTCGTCCAGCACCCGCAGGACGGCCTCGTACGCCATCGTCCGTACGGCGGCGTCCCGGGAGCCCTCCGGGTCGGTCGGCCGCAGCTCTTCCCTTCGCGCCCGCCAGGTCCGCTCCTGTTCCACCGCGCAGGCCCTCGCGCGGTGCATACGGCGCAGCAGTTCGTCCGAGTCCACAACATCCGTCATGTACTCCGCGTACCCCCGCACAGGCTCCGGATGGCCGCTGGGCCGTACGGAGGGCCGGAGGTTTGGGGGTACGGGCAGAGGTGAGCCGAAAGCAACGGGGCCGCACGGCGCGGGGCCGGCCGGATCCGGCCCATCTCACCGACCAGGGAGCTGACGGATGTGTGACAGGCACACGACCGAACCCGTCGTCGAGCAGTACGGCGCGGACCGGCACCGGCGTTACCGGCCGTGCAAACCCGCCGAGGCACGCGAGACGGTCGAACGCGTCGTCACCGAATGCTGCGGCCCCGACGGCCGCACGTCGTGCGACGCGGGCGCCCTGTCGGACGCGGTACTCGTCGCCTCGGAACTGACCACCAACGCGATCCTGCACGGTGGCGGCATCACCGACTTCCAGGTCGACGTCGTCGGACCCGGCGTGCGGCTCTCGGTGTGCGACCGCAGTCACGACCTTCCGGTGGCCGTGCCCTCCACCGACCCGCAGGGACGCCGCCGCGTAGGCGGCCGGGGCTGGCCGATCGTCTGCCGGCTGGCACGCGACGTACGCGTGGCAGACCTTCCCTCTGGAGGCAAGTGCATCACCGTGGTCGTTCCGCTGTCCTGAGTACTTTTCGAAAAGCGGAGTTTGTTCCACCGGGGCAGGGGCAGTCGCAAGTTCGTGCTTCGGACCGGAGGCGCAGCAGCGGGAGCGGTATGGCTGCTTCGGCCCTCCGGGTGATGACCCGGACAGTGCCGTTCCCGCGGAAAGTCCCCTGAGACCACCGTTCAGGAGCGAACGCGCATGCTCATCGAAACGCCCACCGTCCGTCCCGGAACCACCGAGTCCACCAACGACTCCGCCGCTCCCGCCCGTCGCCGGCACGACGACGCACCCGACACCATGGCCCTCTTCGGCCGGCTGGCGGGGCTGGCGGACGGGCCCGAACGCGACATCGTCCGCGACGAACTCGTCACGGCCTGGCTGCCCATGGCCCACCGGATCGCCGGGCGGTTCCGGGACCGCGGCGAGTCCATCGAAGACCTGCGCCAGGTCGCGGCGCTCGGCCTGGTGAAGGCCATCGACCGCTTCGACCCGGAGCGCGGTGCCTTCGAGAGCTACGCCGTGCCCACCATCACCGGCGAGGTCAAGCGCCACTTCCGGGACCGCATGTGGGCCCTCCGGGTGCCCCGCCGGGTCCAGGAACTGCGCAACAAGGTGCGGGTGGCGCGACGCGAGCTCACCCAGAGCCCGGGCAGCCCCGAACCCTCGGTGGCCGCCGTCGCCGCCCACACCGGGCTGACCGAGGACGAGGTCAGCGCCGGCATGGAGGCGCTGGAGAGCTTCAGCACCCTCTCGCTGGACGCCGAACTGTCGGCCGGTGACGACGGCTACAGCCTCGCGGACACCCTCGGCGCGGCGGACGCCTCGTACGACACCGTGATCGACCGCGAGTCCGCCAAGGAGGGCCTGCGCAGGCTGCCCGAACGCGAGCGCGCCATCCTCTACATGCGCTTCTTCGAGGACATGACGCAAAGCCGTATAGCCGACCATCTGGGCATCTCGCAGATGCACGTCTCGCGGCTCATCAGCCGCAGCTGCGCCCGCGTGCGCGACGAGGCGATGGGGCATCGGGCGGGCCGCCGGGGGACCGGCCGGCCGGTGCGGAGCTGACTGACCGAGGAGCCGGCCAGGAACGAGACGGACGCCGATGCCTCACCCCGTGGTGCCGCGCGGACCCGTCGACGCGTACGAGGCGACAGCGGGGCCGAGCCGACCGATGACACGGGCGGCCCGGGCCCCGGACCCGGGACGCGGCGTACACGCCGTGCGCGTCGACCGGCACGCGTGGTCGCCGCACGGGCCCCGGAGGCCGCTCGCCGCCGACTCGCGGCCGGCCCGGTTGCGGACCCGACCCCCGCCCGTCGTCCAGCCCGCGTCCGCGGCGGACTGACCCGCGGCGGACAGGGAACGTGCGGTGACGTGACTGCCCGTACTGCCCGTATGCCGCGAGGCGGCGTACGGGCAGTCGTGCGTCATCGGCACGAGAACCGGTCGCGCGCCCCCACGGCTGTACACCGGGAGGCGCACGGCCGCCCGGCGCGGTGGTCACCGCACCGCGTCCCGGGAGCGGACGGGCGTCACCTCGGGCTCCGGGGGCCACGGCACTCGGCGCCCGTCCCGCCGGGTGGGGGCCTTCGCGCCTTCGCCGTCCGGTGTGCGAGAAGGAGGCGTGTGCGAGAAGGATGCCGGGGCATCCGGAGTCCGGGAGGGGAGGTCCACATGAACGCACGTGTCATGACACAGACCGGCCGCGGCCGGGCCCGCCGGGCAGCGAACGGGTCCACCGCCGAGGGGGCGGCCCGGGCGGGACTCACCGCTCGCGGTGTGATCTACCTGCTGGTCGGCATCCTGGCCCTGCAGATCGCCTTCGGCACCGGTGACCGGCAGGCGGACCGGGGCGGCGCCCTGGCCGAGCTGTCGGACAAGCCGTTCGGCGCCGTACTGCTGTGGGCGCTGGGCCTCGGGCTCGTCGGCATGGCGCTGTGGCGGCTGTCCGAGGCACTGTTCGGCGTGACGGGGAAGGACGGCCACACGGCCAGGAAGCGCCTGCCGGCCGCCGCCCGCTGCGTGTTCTACGGGTTCGTCGCGTACTCCGTACTGGCCTTCGCCGCCGGCTCCGGCGGCAGTGGCTCCAGCGACCGGCAGTCCCGGGACGTCACGGCCCGGGTGATGGAGATGCCCGCCGGGCGGTGGCTCGTCGGACTGGCCGGCGCCGCGATCGCCGTCGCCGGAGTGGTCATCGGTGTACAGGCGGTGCGCCGCAGCTATCACAAGAAGCTGAAGCTGGGCGCACTGAGCCCCTGGGCCCGGCGGCTGACCGACATCACCGGCGTCGGCGGCGGGGCGGCGCGCGGCGTCGTCTTCGCCGCGGCGGGCGCCTTCGCGGTGCGGGCCGCGGTCGACTACGAGCCCGACAAGGCGAAGGGACTGGACGACACCCTCCGCTCCTTCGCCGGCACCCCACTCGGCCCCTGGCTCCTGGTCTGCGTCGCCGCGGGTCTGGTGCTGTTCGGCGTCTTCTCCTTCGCCCTCGCACGCTGGCGCCGCGTCTGAGCCGCGCCGCACGGGGAACACGGGGTGAATGAACGAACACGAGATTCCTCCGCCGGACGGACGTCCCGTGGACGTCTACCTCGACCTCCTGCGCATCCGCATGGAGACCGACGACTACCAGCTCCTGCTCAGCGTGGTGGAACCCGTCCTCCAGGCGATCGACGAGCACCAGATGCCGACCATCGACTTCTCCCTGGACGGGGACAACGCCGAGGCGCTGCCCCAGGAGATCAGGGACGAGGCCGCCCTGGTCATCGCCACCGCGGTCACGGGCCGGCTGGACAACGAGGTCGTCGAGATCCGCACCGACGAGACCGGCCCGGTCCGGGTCGTCACCGACGCGGTCACCGCCTCCGATCCCGAACGCCTCGGCGAGATAGCCGACTACCTCAAGGAACGCCACCTGCAGAACGAGGAACTGCGCGGCATCGCCGAGGCGAGCGGTCTGCCCAGCGACTTCTGACCGTCACCGCTGCCGGCCGTCATCGCGTCGGCGTCCTGACGGGCACCCCCAGCGGCCGGGCGAGGCCCACCACCGCCTCGTCCAGGCGCTCCAGGTGCCGCAGTACCCGGCCGGTGATGCGCCCGTACCGCGGCACGCCCGCGGCGTCCGGTTCCAGCAGCGAGGCGATGCTCGGCCCGGTCTCCACCTCGGTCCGGGCGTCGTCGTCGGCGACGTGCGCCGCGATCGCCTCGATGTTGCGCACCGTACGCCGCACCGCCCCGCGCAGCCGCGGATCGGCCGCGATCGAAGGATGGGTGGGCAGCAGCTCGGCCGTCGCGGCCAGGGACCGGGCGTGATAGGCGCAGGTCTCCAGCAGTGCCACCACGTACTGGGCCGTGTCGCGCCGGGCCCGCAGCGGCGTGATCGGATGGGTCAGCGGCTGGGTGGCGGCCCGCAGATCCCCCAGCGCCTGGTCCAGTTCCCGCGCCGTGTCCAGCAGATCGGCCGCCGCCCCGCCACTGAGCTGGTCGACGGCGCCCTCGGTGACGTCGGTGAGCCGGTCCAGCACCGTGCCGAGCAGTTCGTTCGTACGGCGGTCGGTCCGTATCGGCAGCACCAGCGCCGCCGCGACGATCCCGCAGGCCGCGCCGAGCGCCGTCTCCTCCACGCGCAGCAGCAGCACCGACAGGCTGTAGGTGTGCAGCAGGGTGTACAACAGGCCCAGCATCGCGGTGACGAAGAACGACATCAGTGTGTACGACAGCGGTGCCGTGTAGAACATCGCGAAGATGAGCAGCAGCACCAGCCCGAACGCGATCCAGGTGTGGCCGCCCACCACGCCCGCCAGCACGATGCCGGCCACCACCCCGAGCATCGTGCCCAGCACGCGCCGGTAGCCCTTGACGAGGATCTCGCCGGTGGAGGCCGTGTTCAGGAAGACGATCCAGCACGCGAGCACCGCCCAGTACCAGCGCTCGGAGGACAGGAACTCGCCGCCCAGGATGGCCAGCGACGACCCCACCGCCACCTGTACCGCGGCGCGCGTGGTGGGCCGCCGAAGCCCGGTCGGCTCCTCCTCCGGTATGGCCTCCTCACCGGCGTCGATCGCGGCGTCCTCGGCGTCCAGCTCCTCCCGGGAGCGGGTCGTCGCGGGCGTGTCGTCCGACTCGTCCTGCGGCCCGTCCAGGGCGATCCTGAGGCCCATGACCGCGCGCGCCGTCTCACCGAGGCCCCGGAAGACGTCCTGGACGGCCGGTGTCGCCTCGGGCAGGTTCTCCTCGTCGCGGTAGCCGAGGAGCCGGTTGCGCAGATGCGAGAGCGCGGTCCCGCGCGCCTCGGCGGGCGGCCGCAGCACCAGCGTGCGCAGCGCCCCGAGATCGCGGCGCAGGATCTCCGTCGCCTCGCCGGGCGCGGGAGAACTGCCCACCGAAGGGGCGGGCGCGCCGGGCAGATGCAGGGTCAGCGTGTCCGCCCGCTCGGCGCTGCGCGCGGTCAGCAGCAGCAGCCCCAGCCGCTCCGCGGCGATCTCGGCGTCCGCGATGCGCCGCTGCACCAGACGCGCCGTGGACTCGTCGGGGGTGCCCTCCTCCAGCCGGGACTGGATCATCAGAGCCGTCTCGTGCAGGCGCGCGGTGCCGTCACGCAGGTGCTCGAGCGTCCTGTCGATCCCGTCCGGACCGGCGTCCAGCAGTTCGCCCTGCGTGGCGATCAGCTGGGCCAGCCGGGCACGGAAGGCCTGCCGCAGGCGCTGGAGCACGCCCGCCGGTGTCTCCGGTACCACCGCGAAGCGGACCACCGCGCTGCACACGAACGCCACCGCGATGGCTCCCAGCAGCTCCGGCAGCACCGACACCTCCGCGCCGACGAACAGGGAGACGAAATAGACCTGGAAGCCGATAAGCCCGAGCGCGGTGCCACGGTCGCCGAACCGGCGGACGAAGACGGCACAGAAGATCAGGACGACGAAGAAGGCATCACCGATGACGACCCGCGAGGTGAGCAGCGAGCTGATCGACACCGACGCCAGGGCGACGGGCAGCCCCAGCGCCAGGGTGACGGCCTGCGCGCCCAGCTCCTTCTCCCGGATGGCGAAGGTGGCGACCATCGCCGTCATCGCGCCCGCCACCAGATGGGTGACGTCCGCACCGAACACGGCGAGCACCGCCAGCGCCAGCGCGATGGCGCCCACCGTCCGCAGCCCCGCCGTCAACCGCAGCAGCCCGGGGTCGGACGCGGCGACGCGGTCCCGCAGCCGTGTCCGCGCCGAGCGCCCCGCTGCCTTCACGCCGCCGTACACTCTCCCGATTCACGCCTGGTTCACGCCGGTTCCCGGCCGGTTCGCGCCGAGATCCACTTCTCAGCATGTCATGCCGCGAGCCGGCCAGGGCCGCCGGGTCACAGCTCCGCCCGGCCCGCCTCCCTGACCTGCTCCCGCACCTGCTCCGGCGTCAGATAGGCGTCGGTGTACTCGAAGTCCTTCAGTTTGGCCGGTTTGCGCGCCTGGAAGCCGGTGCGTACGAAATCGTCGCCGGCGACCGCGTTGAGCGCCCAGTTGGCCGCCACCCGGGCCTTGGCCACGCCCGTGCGCAGCGCCGACCAGTGGTAGCCGCGGGCCACGGCCTGGGCGGGCAGACCCTTCAGCTCGACGCCCAGCGGCTTGGAGACCGCGTCGGTACCGCCGAGGTCGACGACGAGCCCCAGATCCTTGTGAACGTACGGCCGCATCGGCTGGTTGCGCAGGGTGGCGATGAGGTTCTCGGCGACGTGCCGGCCCTGCCGCATGGCGTGCTGGGCGGTGGGCGGGCAGACGGCGCCCTCCCGGCCCTTGGCGAGGTCGGGCACGGCGGCGCAGTCGCCGAGCGCGAACACCCCGTCGTGGTTCGGCAGGCACATCTCGGCGGTGACCGCGAGCCGTCCCTTGACCGTCTCCGCGCCGAGCGTGGCGATGAGCGGGCTCGCCACCACCCCGGCGGTCCAGATCAGCGTGCGGGTGGGCACCACCCGGCCGTCCGTGAAGGTGACCTCCTCGGGGCCGGCCTTCTCGATGGACACGCCCAGGGAGATGTCGATGCCGCGCCGCGTCAGGACCTCCTGCGCGTCGCGTCCGAGCTTCTCACCCAGCTCGGGCATCAGCTTCGGGGCGATGTCGATCAGATGCCACTTGATCAGGCTCGGGTCGAGCCGGGCGTAGCGCTTGACGGCCGCGTGCGTCAGCCGCTGCAGACAGGCCGCGGTCTCGGTACCCGCGTAGCCGCCGCCGACCACCACGAACTGCAGCCGACAGGCGCGCTCCGCGGGATCCTGACTGGCGTCGGCGAGGTCCAGCTGCGAGATGACGTGGTCGCGGATGTACGCGGCCTCCGCCAGCGTCTTCATGCCGAACGCGTTGTCCGTGAGCCCCGGGATGTCGAAGGTGCGGGTGATGCTTCCGGGGGCCAGCACGATGTAGTCGTACGGCTCGTTCACGATCTGGTCGGTGATGGTGCGCACCACGCAGACCTTCGCCTTGAGGTCCACGCCGATGGCGCCGCCCGGGATGATCCGGGTCCGGTACTTGCTGCTGCGGCGCAAGGAGAGCGCGATCGACTGGGGCGTCAGCACCCCGGAGGCGACCTGGGGCAGCAGCGGCAGATAGAGCTGGTAGGAGAACGGCGTCACCAGGGTGACGTCGGCCTCGTTGGGGGAGAGCCGCCGCTCCAGACGACGAACGCACTCCACGCCGGCGAAACCTGCGCCGACCACCAGGATCCTGGGTCGTGTCACGGTGTTCATCCCTTTCTGCGGCTCCAGGCGGTCTGCCGCGAACGCCATTCGCCTGCCCCTGGATCGCTGCTTCGCACCTCGTCGATCCCACCGCGTCCGCGTCGGTTCGGCCAGCCGGGCGGTGCGGGCGGGCGACACGTCCTGATCACCACCATGCCCCGCCCGGGCCCGGAGCGCACCGGGTGGGAGTGAACGGCCCGGAACTTTCCCGTGGGGGAGTGGTGCCGCGGCGTCAGCCGGTCCCGCGGAGGTGGCAGAGCAGCAGGCACACGTCGTCGTCGCGCTCGGAGTCGCTGAGCAGGGGACGCAGGATGCCGTCCGCCGAGCCTTCGAGGTCCGCCTCCAGCTCCGCCGCGCCGAACGAGCCGAGCGCCTCCGTCAGCCGCGCGATGCCCGGGTCTATGCCCCGGGCGCGGCGCTCCACCAGACCGTCCGTGTACAGCGCGAGCGTCGAACCCGGCGCCAGCGGCACCGTGTGGTCGGCGATCTCCTGCTTCAGCGGGATGCCCAGCATCGCACCCGGTTTGGCGTCCAGGGTCTGGACCCGCCCGTCCGGGGTACGCAGCACCGGCGGCGGATGGCCGGCGGCGGCCCACGTCATCGTGGGGTCGTCGGGGTGGAAGCGTGCGATGACGGCGGTGGCGAAGAGGTCGGGCTGGAGGTGGTGCAGGAAGGTGTGCAGCCGGGTCAGGAGCCGGCCGGGGCTGCCGCCGTCGACGGCGTAGGCCCGCAGCGCGGTGCGCAGCTGGCTCATCATCACGGCCGCGCGCAGCCCGTGCCCGGTCACGTCGCCGACCACGGCGATGACGCCGCCGTCGGGCTGTCGGAACGCGTCGTACCAGTCGCCGCCGATGTTCAGCCCGTGGGTGGCCGGCAGGTAACGCGCCGCCAGCCCGAGTCCCGGCGGGGCGGGCAGCTCCGTCAGCAGGGCCCGCTGGAGGGTCTCCGCGATGTCGCGGTTGTGCTGGTAGCGCTGGGCGTGGTCGATCGCGGTACTGGCCCGCCTGGTCAGCTCGATCACCATCACGGCGTCGTCCGGGTCCCAGCGTTCCCCGGGCGGGGAGAGGGTCACCACTCCCAGGGGTGCCTGCCGCGTCGGCAGCGGGATGCACAGCAGGGGCCGCTGAGGGTCCAGCGCCGAGGGCGGGTGGTCGTCGACACCGGGCAGGCCGCCGGGGTGCGCGGCGGCGTACTGCGGCCGCCCGGTGCGGGCGGCGACCACGGCGGCGGCCGCGTGCGCGGGGCCCGGCCGGTCGCCGTCCTGCTCGAACAGCCAGACGTCGACACTCGCGGCGTACTCGGGCACCAGCAGCTCGGGCAGGCGGCGCACGATCTCGTGGTGGTCGAGCGACGCCGTCAGCACCGCGCTCGCGTCCGCGAGGAACGTCAGCCTGCGGCGGGCGTTCTCCGCCTCCGTACGCGCCTTGCGCTCGGCGGCGAACGCCTCCCGCTGGGCCCGCCCGGCGGCGTCCAGCTCGGCGTGCAGCGCCACGACGCCCTGGTTCGTCTGCTGGAGCTCCTCCCGGTGGAAGTCGACCAGGGCCTCCTGCTCGGTGAGCCTCTCCAGCACCAGCGCCGTGTCCTCGTCGGCGCCCAGCAGGGCCTGTGCCGGCGCGGCCGGGTCGTCCACCGAGTCGTCGGCATCGGCGGTCGGCACCGCCTCGGGGCAGGGCACCGTGACCCGCCACGGCGGCTGACCGGCGGCAGCGGCGTCGGGCGACGGCGTCAGCACGGCGTGCAGCACGCCCTCCCCGGCCTGGGGCGTGGCGCGGGAAACCGTCCCCGCCTCCAGAGTGAGCCGCCAGGTACCGCCCTTGGCCAGGCACAGCCGCAACTGCGTGCCGAGCGAGGCCACCAGCCGCGCGCGCTCCAGGGGCGGCACACCGTAGGCCGTGGCGAGGCGTGCGGTGGTGATGCGTGCCCGTGCCGCGTCGGTGATGTCGGTGATCTCCCAGGTGCGGGTCATGGGCCGTCCGGTGGGGTCGAGGCCAGTACGGCCACGGCGGTGTCGTCCCGTACCGGGCGGGCCGGACTGCTCGCGTCGCGGACCGTCACGGCGGCCGTCACCGCCGGGTCGGCCGCCGTGCGGCAGGTGTCGGGGGTCGGGGTCCAGCGGCTCGGCAGACCGTCGCTGTGCAGGACCAGCACCCGGTCGTGCGCCCAGGCCGTCTCCTCCTCGCGCAGGGTCGTGGGCCGGTGGGTGCCGACGATGCCGGGCCGGGACACCAGGTGCCGCCAGGTGCCGTGCTCGTACAGCCGCGCCCCGATGTTGCCGACGCCCGCGAACCTGAGCACCGCGGCACGCGTGTCCACCTGCGCCACCGCGACGGCCGCGCCGCGGGTCCCGGTCAACGCCGTGTCGAGCCGACGCAGCGCCTGAGCGGGCGTGAGGTGGGCCGAACCGCGCAGCGCCTCCACGGCGGCGGTCGACGCGCGGGCCGCCTCCGGGCCGTGGCCCAGCCCGTCGGCCAGCATCAGCGTGACCCGGTCCCCGGACCTGACCCAGGCCCAGGCGTCGCCCGAGTAGTCGGCGCCGCCGAAGGGGACGTTCACCGCGCCGGCCCGTACCCCGGCCGCCGGCCCCGTGGCACGGCCCTGCGGAACGGCGCCGACCCGGGCGACCACCACCGTGCCCCGGCCCGGGACGCTGTGCAGGTCGAAGTCGTCGGCGAGGCGCGCGCAGGTGCCGAGTCCGGCGCCGAGGGACTGCGTCGTGCTGAAACCGTCGCTCAGGGCGGCGGACACATCGGCGATCCCGGGGCCGTGGTCGACCGTGACGACCTGCACGAGCCGGGTCTCGTCACCGTCGGCCGTGAGAACGCAGGGGGCGACGACGTCGATGAGGACCTGGCCGCCCCCGGCGTGCTTGAGCAGGTTGGTGGCCAGTTCGGTCGCCACCAGCGCCGCGGTGGCGGTGTGCTGCCCGTCCAGCCCGGCCAGGGCCGCCGCGTGCTCCGCGGCCACCCGGGCGTCGCGTACCCGGGTCGAGTCGTGCACCGGAACATCCCATACGCGTGGCATCAGGACTCCTCACGGGGGCGGGGTGCCCGGCCCACCCAGGACGTCACCCGCACGGTGGTGCCGGCCCCCGGATGGCTCTCGATCGCGAACTCGTGCACCAGGCGCCGTGCCCCGCCCAGCCCCATGCCCAGGCCGCCCCCCGAGGTGAAGCCGTCGCTGAGCGCCTGCTCCAGGTCCGCGATGCCCGGCCCCTCGTCGCTGAAGGTCAGCCGCAGTCCCTGCGCGCCCCCCTCGGTGAGAGGCTCCGTCTCCATCGTTCCACCGCCGCCGTACACGAGCGTGTTGCGGGCCAGTTCGCTGGCCGCCGTGACCAGTTTCGTCTGGTCCACCAGGCCGAAACCGAGCTGGGCGGCCGCCTGCCGCACGTGCTGACGTACCCACACCAGATCCATGTCCGAACGGATCGGCAGGCGGGCCTGGGCGCCCGCGGCAGTGTGCATCACGGACTCTCCTGGCGCAGGCCGCCGTAGCGGGACGACGGGGCATGCCGCGTCAGCAGCTCCATGGCCACCTCGGTGCTGAGCGCGGTGTGCACCCCCGGCAGCGTCAGACCCAGCTCCACCAGGGTGATGGCGACCGCCGGCCGCATGCCGACGACCACGGTGCGCGCGGCCAGCAGCTCGGTCTGCCCGGCGATCTCCGCCAGCACCCGGCCGAGGAAGGAGTCGACGATCTCCACACCGGAGATGTCGATGATCACACCGGTGGCACCGCTGCGGGAGATGGTCTCGGCGAGGTCCTGCTGGAGCTGCTGCGCCGTGCTGTCGTGCAGGTCACCCTGAAGAGTGACCAGCAGCACCTCGCCGAGCCGGAGGACCGGAACATGACCCGTCACGGGACCCGAGTGGGGCCCCGGCAATGCGTGGCTCACCGCGTGACCGGACCGTTCGCGACGGGGTTCACGATGCCGACCCCGAGCTGGTGCAGCACGTACCCCAGCGCGTCGGCGAGGCTCGCCCGGGTGACCACGGTGCCCAGGTCCAGGCCGAGGTGGACCATGGTCTGCGCGATCGCGGGCCGGATGCCGGAGACGATGCACTCGGCGCCCATCAGCCGGGCCGCCGCGACCGTCTTCATCAGGTGCTGGGCCACCAGCGAGTCGACGGTCGGGACCCCGGTGATGTCCAGGATCGCGTAACGCGCCTGCTGCTCCACGATGGACTCCAGCAGGGTCTCCATGACGACCTGGCTGCGGGCGCTGTCGAGCGTTCCGATGAGTGGGACGGCCACGATGCCGTCCCACAGCTTGATGACGGGAGTGGCCACCTCCAGCAGCTGCAGCCGCTGGCGGTCGATGAGCGCCTGCCCCTCGCTGAGCGCAGTCTGCATGACCACGACCCGCAGGGTGCCCATCAGCACACTCAGGGTGCTGACGCAGTCCCGCGCGTGGTCGGAGGAGGCGTCCGGCAGGTCGGACACGAGCAGGTTCTCGACCGGCGGGCGCAGGGCGGCCAGTTCGCTCGACACCTGGGCGGTGCTCAGGCCGGCCCGGGAGCGGGCCGCGCCCATCCGCGCCAACTGCTCACGCACCGTCGTGAATCCGGCGGCGTCCGGGTCCTCCACCCGTGCCGCGTCGGCGACTTGGGCCAGCGCGTCCACCACGGCCTTGCCGGCCTCGACCGCCTCGTCGCGCGAGACGGTGAACACGGCCCGGAACAAGGGCTCGTCCGCCCATCGCTGGGCGATCTGCTCGCGGCGGCGCCGCAGAAAGTCCCTGACCTCGTCCGTAGGCGATCCCGCTGTTGCCTCCGCCTGTTCCGGCACCTGTTCCACTCCTCATCCGCATTGTGCCGCACAGCACCCAGGAGGTGACGTGACGGCGACGTGAGTCTGCCGGGCGACAACTGTAACCACCCGCCGACCTCGTACGACACCTGCTCCCGCGTGAACGGTCCGGATGAGCGCCGGGGAGGACGGGGTCTCAGGCGTCCGGGACCTGTGGTCCCGCGGGCTGCGCGTCGACGCGGGAGAGCGCCTCGTCGACGCTCTCGGAGACCGGCACGGTGATGCTCACCCCCGTCAGATCCAGGACGCGCCGGACGGCCGGGGTCGGCGAGATGATGTGCACGCTGCCCGGCAGCTCCCGGGCCTCCTGGTAGACCCGCAGAATGATGTTCATGCCGGAGGAGTCCATGAACGGGACCTCCGACAGGTCCAGCAGGAAGTGCCGTCGGCCGTGATGGAGTTGGTTGGCCAGATGGTGCTGGAACTCGGTCGCGGTGTCGACGTCCAGGTAGCCCTCCACCCTGAGCAGCGCGACCTCCTCCCGGGGCAGCGTCACCTCGACGGACAGCGGGTTCTGGGCTATGGGCACGGGTACCTCCAACAATGCGACCGGGCGGTGGTGCGTCGTGCACCACCGCGCCCGGCGGTTACCCCCGAATCCGTCTCCCACACCTGTCCGGCCCGGGGCCGGGTCCCGCACCGCCCGTCACCCGACGCGGATACCCACGAGGCACGTGTCGTCGTCCGTGTCCGACCTGCTGTAGGTGAGCAGCCGGTCCAGGTGCTGGTCCAGGGTGTTCGGCGTCGGACGGACGGTGCTCAGCAACTGGGCCAGCGACTCCTCCACCGAGCGGTCGCGGCGCTCGATCAGCCCGTCGGTGTACATCAGCAGCGTGTCGTCGCCGGCCAGTTGCACCTCGTCCTCCTCGTACGCCGCCTCGGCCACCGCCCCCAGCAGCATGCCCCGCAGCAGCGGCAGCGGCTCGGCCCGAGGGCCCCGGACCAGCACCGGCGGCAGATGACCCGCCCTGGCCCAGCGCAGCGTGCGCCGGGCCGGGTCGTACAGGCCGCACACCGCCGTGGCCGTGACCCCGCCCGTCAGATGGTGCGCCACGATGTTGAGCCACGACAGCAGCTGGCCCGGCCCGGCACCGGTCACCGCCAGACCGCGCAGCGCGTTGCGCAGGACCACCATGCTGGTCGCGGCCTCTATGCCGTGCCCGGCCACGTCCCCCACGCACAGCAGCACCCGCCCGCTCGGCAGCATCACGGCGTCGTACCAGTCGCCGCCCACCAGCTGTTCCGTCTCGGCGGGCCGGTACCGGACGGCCACCTGCAGGTCCGGCACCCTGAGCGGGGTCTGGGCGGGCGGCATGATGGCGTGCTGCAACTGCAGGGTCAGCCGGTTGCGTTCGATGGCCTGCTGCTCGGTGTGCGCCAGCTGGTCGCGGGTCGCCGCGAGCGCCACCTCGGTCCAGTGCTGCGCCGAGATGTCCTGGTAGGCCCCCCGTACGACGAGCAGGCGGTCGTCGGTGTCCAGGACCGGTTCGGCCACCACCCGGACGTGCCGGGTCACCCCGTCGGGCCGCTGCAGCCGGAACGCCGCCGACGCCGGCCGCCGGTGGTGCAGCAGCGTGCGCAGGAACCGGCCGATGGCGACGGCGTCGTCCGGGTGGGCGTGGGCGGCCAGCTCCTCGAGCGGCACCGGCGTACTCGTCTGCGGACGCCCGTACAGGTCGAACAGCTGTCCGTTCCAGGTGATCTCGCCGGTCAGCAGGTTCTCCTCGAAGCCGCCGATGCGGCCGAGGCGCTGGGCGTGCTGGAGCAGGCTGGCCAGCCGGGCCGTCTCGTCCTCGATTCGCCAGATGAGCAGGACGGCGCCGCCGTGCCGGCTGACGCTGATGTCCGCGAGAGCGGACAGCGGTACCTGGTCCACCAGGGCGGTCAGGTTCATGCGCCGGGCCCGGAACGGCTCTCCCGTGGCGTACACCCGCTCCACGTACCGGAACAGCTCGCTGTCCCCGGCGGCCATCGGATAGGCCTCCAGCAGCAGCGCGCCGCCCACGACGGCACGCGGCCGCCCGGCGGGATCCAGGAAGCTCTTGTTCACGTGCTGGATGCGGAAGTCCGCCAGGTGCCCGGCGGCGTCCAGATGCGGCACCAGGACCAGGGCGGGGTCGTACAGTCCGTCGGCCAGGTCCATCAGCTCCACCGCGTCCGGCATGACCCGCGGCTCCTGCCCGGCACCGTGTGACGGTGTGTACGACTCCAGAGTGTGCGCGCACAGCTCCGCCAGGGCCTCCACCTGGCGGACCACCTGGGGCGGCTGCGGAGCCAGCGGCACCGGCCAGGCGATCTCCAGCACGCCGTGGACGCGCCCCCCGGTTCCGGCGGGCACGGCGACCCGGCCGCCGTCCGGGTACTGGTGCCGGCCCACGCTGGGCAGCCCGGTCCCGGCAGGGGAGGTGATCCACTGGTCCGTGCGTTCGGTCAGCGCGCTGCGGGCCACCGTCGCCACGTCCGGCGGCACGTAACGCCAGCGGGTGGCCTCGGCCGCCGAGAACCCCGCGCTGCCGGCCAGCGTGAGCGACCCGTCGTACCCGGCCGCCCAGATGGCCACGGCGACCGCGCCGAGCGGGCGCAGCGCCTGCTCCAGCAGGGCTTCGGCGACGGCCTGGGTGTCGTCCGCGGCCAGCGCTCCGCTCTCGGCCGCCCGCAGGCGCACGGCGGCCGACTCTGCCACCGCCTGCGTGCCGTCCTCGTCCTCTTCGGCGGACGCGGCCTGCGTGGCGGCGGTGGCCGTCAGGAAGGCGTCCGTCACCTCCGACATCCGGTCCCGGGCGGCCTGGTTGATGACGTCGACCGCGAACGCCAGGGGAGTCACCTGGGACTGCTCGGCCAGCTCGGCGAGCTGCCGGGCGGCCTGCGCCGGACCGCAGCCGAGCCGCGCGACCAGGATGCCCTTGGCGAGTTCGATCAGCGCCCGGCCCTCGGCCTCCGCCTGGGCGGCCCGCACCTCGCGGCTGAGCCGGTCCACCGTGGCCGCGAGCCTGCCCACCGGCGACATCGGGGTCATTGCGCGCAGACCGGTGCCCGGACCGTCGCCCCCGCAGGACTGCGGTGGCCCGGTCACCACGGGCGGCGTGGCGGACGTGTTCCGCGGCGCACCGCCGGCCGCTTCGCGCGGCTGCTCGGATTCACTCACGACGGGGACGCTCCTCGGCTGGAGACCGTCACGGAGCGCGACGGGACGCGCCGCGCACCGCCCGGCCGACCGGTGTACGGGACGGTGGCCGGTGCGCTCATGCGGGCAGCCACCGTCGGACGCAGGCGATGAGGTCCTGGGTGTCGACGGGCTTGGTGACGTAGTCGCTGGCGCCCGAGGCGAGGCTCTTCTCCCGGTCGCCGGGCATCGCCTTCGCCGTGACCGCGATGATCGGCAGCTCGGCGTACCGGGGGATCCGGCGGATCTCGGCCGTCGCCGTGTAGCCGTCCATCTCCGGCATCATCACGTCCATCAGGACCAGCGCGATCTCCGGGTGGTCCACCAGCGTCTCGATGCCCCGGCGCCCGTTCTCCGCGTGCAGGACCCGGAAACCGTGCAGCTCGAGGATCCCGCTGAGCGCGAAGAGGTTGCGTGCGTCGTCGTCGACGACGAGGACGGTGCGCCCGGCCGGCGAGTCGATCACGGCGTCCGGGGTCAGATCCTGCGTCTCCTCGGGCCGGACCAGGGAGAGCACGTCCCCGGGCTCCTCGGCGGCCAGGTGCAGGGCGATGCGCTCCCGCAGCTCGTCGAGGCTGGACAGGAACTCCAGCGCTCCGCCCTGAGCGGACAGGCGCAGGTTCTCCTCCAGCGCCGCGTCGGTCCGGTGACCGCTGTGCACGAGCACCGGGACGCTCGTCAGCGCCGAGTCGCCCCGCAGGGCCCGCAGGAACCGGGACGCCTCGGCGTCCGGCATGCCCAGCTCCAGCACGACGCAGTGGCACGGCTCGGCCGCGAGCGCACCGGCGGCCTCCTGCGCCCCCACGGCCGTGATGACGTCGAGCGGGGGCCGGTCGCCCGCGTCGTCCCGGCCGTGGGTCAGATCGGCGATCACGCTCTCCGCGACGAGGGTCAGCAGACCGCGCGGACGTTCCTCCACGACGAGCAGCCGGCGCGGGCGCTGCCGATGGCCGCCCGCGGCCTCGAGCGCCGGCACCGAACGGGTGAGCAGGTCGGCGCGCGACTCGGCCGGGACCTGCTCCGTGGATCGGTCGAGCAGCTCCTCGAAGTCGGGCCGGGCCACGGGCAGGAACAGCGTGAACGTGCTGCCCCGGTCGGGCGTGCTGTCCACGGTGACGGCGCCGCCGAGCAGCTGGGCGATCTCCCGGGTGATGGACAGACCGAGTCCGGTGCCGCCGTACTTGCGGCTCGTCGTGCCGTCCGCCTGCTGGAAGGCGCCGAAGACCGATTCCAGGTTCTGCTCGGGGATGCCGATGCCCGTGTCCTTCACCCGGAAGGCCACCACGGCACCGCCCCGGACCACACCCCTGGGCACCTCGTCGTCCGGCGCCGGTTCGACGGCCAGTTCCACCTGACCCCGCTCGGTGAACTTCACCGCGTTGGACAGCAGGTTGCGCAGCACCTGACGCAGCCGGGAATCGTCGGTCAGCAGGTCCGCCGGCGCCCCGGGGGCCGTCGTCACCGTGAACTCCAGGCCCTTCTGCGTCGTCATGGGCCGGAAGGTCGCCTCGACGTACTCGATGAGCTGCCGAAGCGTCACGCGCTCGGGGGCGACGTCCATCTTCCCGGCCTCGACCTTCGACAGGTCCAGGATGTCGTTGATCAGCTGGAGCAGGTCCGAGCCCGCGGAGTGGATGATGCCCGCGTACTCGACCTGCTTCGGGGTGAGGTTGCGCGACGGGTTCTGGGCGAGCAGCTGGGCGAGGATGAGCAGGCTGTTGAGCGGGGTGCGCAGTTCGTGGCTCATGTTGGCCAGGAACTCGGACTTGTACTTCGAGGCCAGCGACAGCTGCTGGGCGCGGGCCTCCAGCTCCTGCCGCGCCTGCTCGATCTGCAGGTTCTTCGCCTCGATGTCCCGGTTCTGGGTCGCCAGCAGGGACGCCTTGTCGCCCAGCTCGGCGTTGGAGCGCTGCAGCTCCTCCTGCTGCACCTGGAGCTCCGCCGAGCGGGCCTGGAGTTCGGCGGTCAGGCGCTGCGACTCGGCGAGGAGCTCGTCGGTACGGGCGTTGGCCACGATCGTGTTGACGTTGACGCCGATGGTCTCCATCAGCATGTCCAGGAAGTCCCGGTGGACCTGCGTGAACGGGGTGACCGATGCCAGTTCGATCACGCCGAGCACCTGTCCCTCGACCACGATGGGCACCAGCACCAGAGCGGCCGGCGCCACCTCGCCGAGCCCCGAGGAGATGGTCACGTAGCCGGGCGGCAGTTCGTCCACCACGATGGTGCGCCGGCTGCGCGCGGCCTGGCCGACCAGGGTGCGGCCGAAGGCGACCCGGGTGGGCCTGCTCGCGTCCTCGGGGTAACCGTAGGAGCCGACGAGCCGCAGCTCGGGCCCGTCGTCGCCGTCCTCGGCCAGGTAGAACGCGCCGTACTGGGCCGACACCAGCGGCACCAGCTCGTCCATGATCAGTTCGGCGACCACCGGCAGGTCCCGGTGCCCCTGCATCAGGCCGGAGATGCGGGCGAGGTTGGTCTTGAGCCAGTCCTGCTCCTGGTTGGCCCGCGTCGTCTCGCGCAGGGACTCCACCATGGAGTTGATGTTGTCCTTGAGCTCGGCGACCTCGCCGGACGCCTCCACGTTGATGGAGCGGGTCAGGTCGCCCTCGGCGACGGCGGAGGTGACCCCGGCGATCGCGCGGACCTGGCGGGTGAGGTTGCCGGCCAGCTCGTTGACGTTCTCCGTGAGGCGCTTCCACGTGCCGGAGACGCCCTCCACCTCGGCCTGGCCGCCGAGCCGGCCCTCGGTGCCGACCTCGCGGGCGACGCGGGTGACCTCGTCGGCGAAGGCGGAGAGCTGGTCGACCATCGTGTTGATCGTCGTCTTGAGCTCCAGGATCTCGCCGCGCGCGTCGACGTCGATCTTCTTCGACAGGTCGCCCCGGGCCACCGCGGTCGTCACCAGCGCGATGTTGCGCACCTGGCCGGTGAGGTTGTTGGCCATCGAGTTGACGTTGTCGGTGAGGTCCTTCCAGGTCCCGGCGACGTTCGGCACGTGCGCCTGGCCGCCGAGCCGGCCCTCGGTGCCGACCTCGCGGGCGACGCGGGTGACCTCGTCGGCGAACGCCGACAGCGTGTCGACCATCGTGTTGATGACGTCGGCCAGCGCCGCGACCTCGCCCTTGGCCTCGACCGTGATCCGCTGCGACAGGTCGCCGCGCGCCACGGCGGTGGCGACCTGCGTGATGGAGCGGACCTGGCCGGTGAGGTTGTTGGCCATCGAGTTGACGTTGTCGGTCAGGTCCTTCCAGGTACCCGACACACCGCGCACCTGGGCGCGCCCACCCAGGTTGCCCTCGGTGCCGACCTCGCGGGCGACGCGGGTGACCTCGTCGGCGAAGGCGGAGAGCTGGTCGACCATCGTGTTGATGGTGTTCTTGAGTTCGAGGATCTCGCCGCGGGCGTCCACGGTGATCTTCTGGGAGAGGTCGCCCTTGGCCACGGCGGTCGCCACCTGGGCGACGTTGCGGACCTGGTTGGTCAGGTTGCCCGCCATGAAGTTCACCGAGTCGGTGAGGTCGCGCCACGTCCCCTTGACGCCCTGCACGTCGGCCTGGCCGCCGAGCCGTCCGTCGGTGCCGACCTCGCGGGCGACGCGGGTGACCTCGTCGGCGAAGGCGGAGAGCTGGTCGACCATCGTGTTGATGGTGTTCTTGAGTTCGAGGATCTCGCCGCGGGCGTCCACGTCGATCTTCTGGGAAAGGTCCCCCTTGGCCACCGCCGTGGCGACCTGGGCGATGTCGCGGACCTGGGTGGTCAGGTTCCCCGCCATGGCGTTGACCGAGTCCGTCAGGTCGGCCCAGGTGCCCGAGACACCCGGCACCCTCGCCTGGCCGCCGAGGGTCCCCTCGGTGCCGACCTCGCGGGCCACCCGGGTGACCTCGGAGGTGAACACGGACAACTGGTCCACCATGCCGTTGAAGACCTTGGCGATGTCGCCCATCAGACCGTCCGCCTCGTCCGGCAGACGCGTGCCGAAGTCGCCGTCCCGCACGGCCGTCAGGCCCGCCAGGAGGCGGCGCAACTCCTGGTCGCCCGGAACCGCGTCGCCGGCCCCGGTGCTGTCGCTCGTCATGCGCACCCTCGTTCCGCTCCCCAGGAGCCCTCGGACGCGAGGACTCGGAACCCCTCCGGACCGGTTGGGTGGTCCGGCCTGTTGTGCGTGCTTTTCCGCAGTTCACGGATCTGCCCGATGAGAAAAATACGTCAGAGGCTAACCCAGGTCCCGGGTGCGGACAAAGCGGGGCCCCACCCGGTGGAAAACGGCCCCGTACGGGTCACGCCGTGCGTACGGAAGCGGCCGGCGGGTACCCGGCCGGATTTCGCCGCCGATCGGCCCAGGGCGTCCGAATGCGGCGGCCCGCGCCGGGTATCCGCTCAGTGGAGCCGGTCCGGCCCGTGGCGTCCGCCCGGCCCCACAGTCGTCACCGACGCGGGAGGGAAAGGACAGCGTGCCGATGGAGAGCATCTGGTCGTACGCGGAGGGCAGCGGTCACGTGCGGGGACAGGACCTGACGGGCTGTACCGTCGTCGCGAGCGACGGCACCATCGGTCACGTGGACCGGCAGGCCGAACACTTCGGCATGCGGCACCTGGTCGTCGACACCGGCGTCTGGGTCTTCGGCCGGAGCGTGCTCGTGCCCGTCGGCATGGTCAGGGGCGTCGACCGCGAGGCCCGTACGGTCACGGTGGCCTGCACCAGGGCGGAGGTCAAGGCCGCGCCCCGGTTCCGGACCGACAGCGAGACGATGGACCGCGAGTACCTGGCGTCCGTCGGCGACTACTACCACCGGCTGCCGCCGCAGGAGACCTCCGCGGACTGACCCGGCCGCGAACGACCGTTTCGGCGAACACCAGGGACACCACTGACATGGAACCGACCGACCAGATCACCACGGCCTCGTCCGGCGTCGCGTCGTCCGGCGTACCGGCACCGAACACCGTGACCGGCGCGGCGACGGCCCGTGCGTACGCGGAGGCGGTGGCGCGCACCCAATGGGGGTCGGGCCGCGGGGTGCGGGAGGAGGACGTCATCGACCTGCTGCTCGTGGTCTCGGAGCTGGTCACCAACGCGATCCTGCACGGCGACGGACTGGCCGGCTTCGAGGTCCGGCCCATGGGCGACGGCATGTGGATCGCCGTCCACGACAACAGCGCGGTGGTGCCCCGGGCCGCGTACGCGTTCCCCACCAGGCACCACGGGAGCGGCTACGGCTGGCCGCTCGTCGCCCGCCTGGCCCGTGAGATCGACGTCGAGCGGCACCCCGGTGGCGGCAAGACGATCAGTGTGCTGGTGCCCCTGCGTGAGGCGGGCGCACCCTGACCGGGGCGGCCATCGTCGCCGTCACCAGGGCAGGAAGACGTGAATGTCCTTGCCCCGCTCGCCGGTGACGACGCTCACCTGGTCGGACAGGGTGTGGATGAGGTGCCAGCCGATGCCGCCGCCACCGCTGCTCGGATGGAAGGGGCGGGGCGCGGGTTCGGTCGTACTGGAGTCGTGCATCACCACGTGCACGCCGTCGAAGGTACGGCGCAGCCGCAGCTGGAACGGTCCCGGAGCGTACTGCACCGCGTTCGCCGCCAGCTCCGTGACGACGAGGAGTATGTCGTCCCAGTGCTCGGGCTGCGAGGGTGGTGAGGCACGGGCCAGGTCGTAGAGGAATTCCTCCGCGACCAGCCGCGCACCGGTCACATTGTGCAGCTCTCCGGTGAAGCTGGCGGTGCGGTTCGTGATCTCCTCGGAAGCCAGTGTCCTGTCCCAACGCGACTCGGCTGCCATTGCGCCTTCCCGGCCCGGCATCCGCCGGGCGTTGTCCCTTCTTCGCTTTCCCTGCGTTTGTTAGTTCCCGGGCCGGCCGAGCCTACGCGCCCCGGTATGCCGTTCCGAGCCGCGCCGGCCGGGGGCGACAGGGCCGTGACCCGCAGTGCGTTCCCGGCGCTCGTCGCCTCCGGCCGGCCGGCACGCCGAACAGGCGAGTGCGTGGGCGCGCCGGTACTCCGCCGGGCGCCCGCGCACCTTCGCAGGCTCACCCGGTCACCGGAAGAACACGTTGTCCGAGTCCTCCCAGCCGGCCGGCTCCGCCGGAAGCGGCTTCGGCCGGCGGTGCGAGCGGGCCTCGTACATCGCGTCGATCTCGAAGGCATAGGTCCGTACGATCTCGTCCCGCCGGAGTTTCATCGACGGGGTGAGCAGCCCGCCCGCCACGTCGAAGGGAACGGGCAGGACGCGGAAGACCCGGATGGACTCCGAGCGCGACACGGCGCTGTTGGCCGCGGCGACGGCCCGCGCGACCTCCTCCCGCAGCGCGTTCTCCTCGCGCGCCTCCCGGGCCGGGGCGTCGCCCTGCAGGGCCAGACCCGCCCGCCAGTGCGTCAGGAAGTCCGGGTCGAGCGTGATCAGGGCGCCGACGCAGGGCCGGTTGTCGCCCACGACCACCGCCTGGTGGACGAGCGGGTGCATGCGCAGCCGCTGCTCCAGGGCGGCCGGGGCCACGCTCTTGCCGCCGCTGGTGATGATGATGTCCTTCTTGCGCCCCGTGATCGCCAGGTAGTTCTCGTCGTCCAGATGCCCGAGGTCGCCGGTGGCCAGCCAGCCGCCGCGCAGCACCTGACGGGTGGCGGCGTCGTCACCGACGTACCCCTGGAACAGCGACGGCCCGCGCACCAGGATCTCCCCGTCGTCGGCCACCCGGACCTCCATGCCGGGCAGGGGCTGCCCCACGGTGCCGGACTTCTCCCGGCCCAGCGGCTGCATCGTCAGCCCGCCGCTGGTCTCGGTGAGCCCGTAGCCGTCGTGGACGTACACGCCGATGCCCTCGTAGAAGAGGGACAGCTCGCGGCTGAGCGGCGAACCACCGGACGTCGCGCGGCGCACCCGGCCGCCCAGCGCGCTCCGTAGCCGGCGGTACACGGTCCGCTCGTACAGGGCGTGCTGGAGGCGGAGGTCGAATCCGGGACCCGGCCCTCGGCCCAGCCGCTGGCGCTCCAGCGCGGCGGCGAAGTCCCGCGCCGTGCCGGCGGCCCGCTCGAACAGCGCCCCGCGGCCCGCCTTCTGGGCTGTGCGGAGGAAGTTCTTGTAGAGCTTCTCCAGGACCGACGGGACGGCGTAGAGGTACGTCGGGCGGAACGAGCGCAGGGCCGAGGCCAGTGCCTCCTCGGTCATCGCGGGTTCGTGCGCCATGAGCAGCCCGCCCCGCACGCACAGGCTCTGGATCATCAGCCCGTACACGTGGGAGAAGGGCAGGAAGGCGAGGACGGCGCCCTGCTCCCCGGGGGGCGCCACCGTGTGGCCCCAGCCGGCGATGAGCGTGTCGCACGGGCTGGCCAGACTGCGGTGGCTCAGCGCGCAGCCCATGGCACGGCCGGACGTGCCCGAGGTGTAGGCGACGACCGCCGTGGAGTCCGGCAGCACGATGCGGCGCATGGAGTCGACCGCGGTGAACGGGAGGAACTCGCCGCGCGCCACGAGCATGTCCACCGCACCCGCGTCCAGTTGCCAGACGTGGCGCAGCGTCGGCAGCGTCGCGCACACCGAGCCGACGGTCATCACACTCTGCTCGTCCTCGACCACCACGGCCACACAGCCCGCGTCCCGCAGGATCCATTCGACCTGGTCGCGCGAGGAGGTCGGATAGATGGGCACGACCTCGGCGCCCACCGCCCACAGTGCGTAGCTGAAGACCGTCCACTCGTACCGGGTGCGGGCCAGGATCGCCACGCGGTCGCCCGGCGAGATCCCGCACGCGATCAGCCCCTTGGCCAGGTCGACCGCCTCGTCGCGGAACTCCACGGCCGTCACCTCCTGCCAGACGGCCGGGTCCGGGCCGAGGCGCCGGGCGAGCATCGGCAGCGTCGGACTTCGGGCAGCGGTCTCGAAGAGGCTGTCGGCGAGTCCGCCGGTCAGGGGCGGGACTGCCTCGGGCGCGAGAGCGTCGCGCATGCGCTGGCTCCTGACGTGTGCGGACGGTGGACCCACGGACGAGCACCGGCGAGCACCGTCATCGGCCGTGCTCGGAATGTAGCCGAGCCGCAGGCGGCAGGGGGCCGGGACGGCAGAAGTGTTCCCACCCGGTGATCCCGTCCGGATCGGGGGACTCGGATGCCATGAGCTATACGAACCCCGACCCGGACCCCGAACGCACCACCGGACTGGAACCGGGAGGCGGTGTGCCGCCCGGCGAGACCCCGCCGGCGGAGAGCAGCCTGCCCGAGGCCGGCCCGCGGGAGACGCACAATCCCCCCAAGGGCTGGGCCAAGGGACCGCTGACCCTGATCCTCGCCCTCGTGGTGATCATCGCGGCGGGTTTCCTGGCCTACGCGCTGGTCCTGATCCTCTGACGGGCCGCGGTGAGCGGTAACCCTCGCGGGCGTCCCGGGCCGTACGACTTCGGCGTACGCCCGCGGGGCGGCTCAGGCCGCCTGCGTGCGGCGTACGCACTCGGTGACGACCTCCCGCAGGCTGCCGGTGCGCTCCAGCAGCTCGCGCTGCACCCGGGCGCCGTTGCCGTGGCGCAGCAGCTCGGCGATGCCGTCCCGTACCCGGTCGAGGTCGCCGCCCTCGGCCGCGAGCGCGTCCCCGACGTGTTCCAGCAGCGCCCGTACGACCGTCTCGGCCGGCATCCGCCGCATCGTCGCCGGATGCAGCAGTTCCTCCGTCAGCCCGGACCGAGCGGCCCGCCAGGCCGCGAGGCGGAGCAGGCTCACACTGTGCCCGGCCGGCTCCCGGCCCTCCCGCCACTCCCGCGCGGCCGTCTCGACCAGGGCGCGGGCCAGCGTGGCGATGAGGGCGGCGGTGCTCGCGTGCAGGCATACGTCCATGACCCGGAACTCCACCGTCGGGTACCGCTGGGACAGCCGGACGTCGAAGTAGATCATCCCCTCGTCGAGGATCGTGCCGGTGGCGAGCATGTCCGCGACCCGCCGGTGATAGGTCTCCGCCGAGCCGAACAGCTCCGTCGGCCCGGCAGACGGCCAGCGCTGCCAGACCCGGCTGCGGTAGCTGCTGTACGAGGAGTCCTTGCCCTGCCAGAAGGGCGAGTTCGCGCTCAGCGCGGTCAGCACGGGCAGCCAGGGCCGCACGCGGTCGATCACCGCCACGCCCTCTTCGTCGGACTCCACGGAGACGTGCACGTGACAGCCGAGGACGAGCTGCTCGTGGACGACCACGCCGTACTGGTCGGCCATCCAGTCGTACCGGCGGTTCATGCCGATGCAGGGAGTGACCGGCAGCGGCGACGTGGCGAGTGCGGCGACGGTGCAGCCGATTCCCCCGGCGTGCCGTCCCGCCTCCTCACGGCAGCGGACGATCTCCGCGTGCAGGCGCTCCATGTCCGCCTGCGGATGCGTGGCGAACTCGAGCATCTGCTCGTGCAGTTCCTTCTCGAACACGTCCTGCTCGGCATCGTCCTGCGCGGCACGGGCGAGCACGGCGGCGGACAGTGCCCGCGGCTCGCCGGTCTCGGGGTCGACCAGGAGGAGTTCCTCCTCCACTCCGACGGTGCGCACGTGATGCCGCCTTTCTGTGGGCCCGGCCGCGACGACGGGACTGTCCCGGTCGCAGGACCAACGACTGCCCCGAGACAGCGGCCGGACACCTGCTCGCGCCGCCGCGCCTCACAGAGGGTACGGCGACAGCCACACCGTGGCCAGCGGCGGGAGCGTGATCCGGATGCTCCCGTCCTCCGGCTTGACCGGGTCGGAGCTGGTCACACCGGAGCCGCCGTACTCCTCGGCGTCGGTGTTGAGCACCTCCTGCCAGGCGGTGACGTCGTCGCCGACCGCGAGCCCGTACTCGTGCCGGACGACCGGGGAGAAGTTCGACACCGCCAGCAGCGGAGTGCCGTCCGTGTCGAACCGCAGGAACGCGAAGACGTTGTCCTCGGCCGCGTCCACCGCGACCCACCGGAAGCCGGCCGGGTCGGTGTCGCGCCGCCACAGGGCCGGGGTCCGCCCGTAGCGGGTGTTGAGCTCGCGCACCAGGTCCTGGATGCCGCGGTGGTCGCCCGCCGAGTGGTACCCCTCGTCGAGCAGCCACCACTCCGGTCCCTGCTTCTCCGACCACTCGGCGCCCTGGGCGAACTCCTGCCCCATGAACAGCAGCTGCTTGCCGGGGTGCGCCCACATGAAACCGAGGTAGGCGCGCACGTTCGCCCGCCGCTGCCACCAGTCGCCGGGCATCTTCGACACCAGCGCCTGCTTGCCGTGCACCACCTCGTCGTGGGAGATCGGCAGGCAGTAGTTCTCGCTGTACGCGTACACCATCGAGAAGGTCATCTCGTGGTGGTGGTACTTGCGGTGCACCGGCTCGTGCGCGACGTACTCCAGCGAGTCGTGCATCCAGCCCATGTTCCACTTCAGGCCGAAGCCGAGCCCGCCGGTGTCGGTGGGCCGGGTCACGCCGCCCCACGCGGTCGACTCCTCGGCGATGGTCACCACGCCGGGGCAGCGGCGGTAGACGGTCGCGTTCATCTCCTGGAGGAACGCCATGGCCGCCAGGTCCTCCCGGCCGCCGTACTGATTGGGCTCCCACTGGCCCGAGTCGCGCGAGTAGTCCAGGTAGAGCATCGAGGCGACCGCGTCGACGCGCAGCCCGTCGATGTGGAACTCCTCGCACCAGTACACCGCGTTCGCCACGAGGAAGTTGCGCACCTCGGTCCGTGCGAAGTCGAAGGTGTACGTCCCCCAGTCCGGGTGGGTCGCACGCCGGTCGTCTCCGGGCTCGTACAGCGGGTCCCCGTCGAAGCGGGCCAGTGCCCAGTCGTCCTTCGGGAAGTGCGCCGGCACCCAGTCCATGATCACTCCGAGGCCCGCCCGGTGCAGGGCGTCGACGAGGTACCGGAAGTCGTCGGGCGAGCCGAGGCGCGCGGTCGGCGCGTAGAAGCCGGTGACCTGGTAGCCCCAGGACGGGCCGTAGGGGTGTTCGGCGACCGGCATCAGCTCGACGTGGGTGAAGCCCAGGTCCTTGACGTAGGCGGGCAGCTCCTCGGCCAGCTCGCGGTAGGTCAGCCCGGGCCGCCAGGACGGCAGGTGCACCTCGTACACCGAGAACGGTGCCTCGTGCACGGGTGTGTCGGCGCGGGTCCGCATCCAGTCGCCGTCGCCCCACTCGTACGCCGAGGCGGTCACCACGGAAGCGGTGTTCGGGGGCTCCTCGGCCGCGCGGGCCATGGGATCGGCCTTGAGGAACCGGTGCCCGTACCGGGAGTGGATCTCGAACTTGTACCGGGTGCCCTCGCCGACGCCCGGCAGGAACAGCTCCCAGACCCCGGACGAACCCAGCGAGCGCATCGGGAACGCCGTGCCGTCCCAGTGGGTGAAGTCGGCGGCGACCCGCACCCCCTGGGCGTTCGGCGCCCACACCGTGAACCGGGTGCCGGTGACGCCCTCGTGGGTCATCGGCTCCGCGCCGAGGGCCCGCCACAGCTGCTCGTGCCGGCCCTCGGCGATCAGGTGCAGGTCGAGCTCCCCGAGGGCGGGCAGGAAGCGGTACGGGTCGTGCGTCTCACGCTCGCCCTCCTCGTACGTCACGACCAGGGTGTACGCGGGGATCTCCGCCAGCGGCAGGACACCGGAGAAGAGGCCGTCCTCCTCCGACACGAGGCCGTGGCGCTCGCCGCCGACGACCACGCTCACCTCGCGGGCGAAGGGGCGCAGTGCGCGGAAGGCGATGCCGCCGGGTACCGGGTGGGCGCCGAGCAGGGCGTGCGGATCGTGGTGGGCGCCCGCCAGCAGGCGCCCCCGGTCGGTCGGGTCGAGGGGCGGAGCGGTTCCGCACGCACCGGGGGTGGGCGGGACGGGACCGGACGGCTCGGGAAGCGAGGTGTCGCGGAGGGCCACGGGTCAGTCTCCTCTCACGGCGAGTCGTTCGATCGCCGCCATGGGTACGGGAAGCCAGTCGGGGCGGTGCCGGGCCTCGTACAGCACCTCATACACGGCGCGGTCCGTCTCGTAGGCGCGCAGCAGGCCGTGCTTCTTACGGGGGTCCCACCCGGCGCGGGCGGCGTAGCCCGCGCAGAACGCCTCCCGGCAGCGGCGTGCCCACTCGGGGCGCCACGGGCGGCGCTGCCGGGCGGCGTAGTCGAAGGAGCGCAGCATGCCCGCGATGTCCCGTACGGGGGAGTGGGCGCGGCGCCGTTCGGACAGCGGGCGGGACGGCTCGCCCTCGAAGTCGATGACGAACCAGTCCCGGCCGGCCCGCAGCACCTGGCCCAGATGCATGTCGCCGTGGATGCGCTGGGCCGGCGGTCCCGAGTCGCAGGTGGTCAGTGCCGCGAAGGCCGCCCGCAACCCGGGCACGAAGGGCTGCAGCGCCGGTACACAGTGCGCGGCGGCGGTGAGCCGCTCGGTCATGGCCGCCGCCGTCCGGCCGTTCTCCTCGGGGGCACCGGCCGGGAAGGCCGAGGCCAGCGCGAGGTGCACGTCGGCCATGGCCCGCCCCAGCTCGTGGGCCTGCACGGTGAAGTCGTCCCCGGCGGCCAGCGCGTCCAGGGCGAGCGTCCAGCCGTCGGAGGCGTCGTGCAGGAACGGCTGGAGCACGCCGAGCGTCGCCCCGTACGGATGGGTCGTACGCATCCACGCCACCGGCGCAGGGACCCGGCCGCAGCCCTGCCGGGCCAGCGCGTCAGGCACCTCGAGGTCGGGATTGACGCCGGGCTGGATGCGCCGGAAGAGTTTCAGGATGAACTCGTCACCGTAGATCAGCGACGAGTTGGACTGCTCGGCGTCCAGGAGCCGCGGCACGAGTCCGCCGGGTACCGGACGCGCGGGGTCGGACTCGAAGCGCAGCGGTCCCGCCTTGCCGGGGTGCCTGAGCCGTTCCAGGAGCAACTGGGCCGCCCGGGGGTCGTGCAGCGCGTCGTAGACCGTCCGGCCGGCCAGCGGGCCGTCCTGCACCTGCCCGATGAGCGCCCGGCCCAGGCGCGGCGACGGCTGCTCGCGCACGCCGAGCAGCAGTTGGTAGCAGTCGCCGGCCGGGGGAGCGCCGCCCGGGGAGGGCACGGGGCCCTGCCCGGTGTGCACCAGCAGGTGCAGACAGTCCGGGAAGAGCTCGGTCATCGACAGCAGACCGAGCTCGGCCACGGGACGGTCCTTGCCGGCGAACCAGCGCTGGCGCGGCAGCCACTGACGCAGCAGCTCGCCGAGCGACGCCATCGGCTCGGCGAGGTGCCTGCGTCTGGGGCGCAGGGGTGCGGTCTTCGGCATGGTGACGCGTCCTTTCCTCGGCCCACGCTCACACGCGGCGGCCGATGCGGGATGCGACTCGGGTGAGCCGGAACCAGTAGAAGCCGTGGCCCCCGAGGGTCAGCAGGTACGGCAGTTCGCCGATGGCGGGGAAGCGGACCCCGCCGAACAGCTCGACCGGGTGGCGTCCGGCGAACTCGCGCAGGTCGAGTTCGGTGGGCTGGGCGAACCGCGCGAAGTTGTTCACGCACAGCACCAGGTCGTCCTCGTACTCGCGCAGGAAGGCCAGTACCGCGGGGTTGGAGGAGGGCAGTTCGGTGTAGGTGCCGAGGCCGAACGCGGGGTTCTGCTTGCGGATCTCGATCATGCGGCGGGTCCAGTGCAGCAGGGACGAGGGCGAGGCCATGGACGCCTCGACGTTCGTCACCTGGAAGCCGTAGACCGGGTCCATGATGGTCGGCAGGAACAGTCGCCCCGGATCGCAGGTGGAGAAGCCGGCGTTGCGGTCCGGGGTCCACTGCATGGGGGTGCGCACGGCGTCGCGGTCGCCGAGCCAGATGTTGTCGCCCATGCCGATCTCGTCGCCGTAGTACAGGATCGGCGAGCCCGGGAGGGCGAGCAGCAGGGCGGTGAACAGCTCGATCTGGTCGCGGTCGTTGTCCAGCAGGGGGGCCAGTCGGCGGCGGATGCCGATGTTGGCGCGCATGCGCGGGTCCTTGGCGTACTCCGCGTACATGTAGTCGCGTTCCTCGTCGGTGACCATCTCCAGGGTCAGCTCGTCGTGGTTGCGCAGGAAGATGCCCCACTGGCAGCCGGACGGGATGGCCGGGGTCTTGGCGAGGATCTCGGAGACCGGATAGCGCGACTCCCTCCTGACCGCCATGAAGATCCGCGGCATGACCGGGAAGTGGAACGCCATGTGGCACTCGTCGCCGCCCGCGGAGTAGTCGCCGAAGTAGTCGACGACGTCCTCCGGCCACTGGTTGGCCTCCGCCAGCAGTACGGTGTCCGGGTACTGCGCGTCGATCTCACGGCGGACCCGCTTGAGGAACTCGTGGCTGGCGGGCAGGTTCTCGCAGCTGGTGCCCTCTTCGGCGTACAGATAGGGCACGGCGTCGAGGCGGTAGCCGTCGACGCCCAGGTCCAGCCAGAACCTCAGCGCGGCGAGCATCTCCTCCTGCACGGCCGGGTTCTCGTAGTTGAGGTCCGGCTGGTGGGAGAAGAAGCGGTGCCAGTAGTACTGCCCGCGGACCGGGTCGTAGGTCCAGTTCGACGCCTCGGTGTCCACGAAGATGATCCGGGCGTCGGAGTACCGGGTGTCGTCGTCGGCCCAGACGTAGTAGTCGCCGTAGGGGCCGTCGGGGTCCTTGCGCGACTCCTGGAACCACGGGTGCTGGTCGCTGGTGTGGTTC